>CAYNRB010000016.1:0-31008 GCA_964399475.1 uncultured Methylomarinum sp. | reverse complement strand
TTCTCAATCGGCACATAGAATAACTATGCTTCTCTTGAGAAGAGCCAAGGAGAAATAAAAATCCTACGAGATCTGTGTACATTATTTATTACTGACTCCCTTAAACTTCAATTGTTAAACTCTGATAGTTTTTTCAGATTACAGGGGGATATCTGGTGTAAAAAGAATCGTAAAAAATAAATTCAAGTCATCCTGGTTATAGCCTGATGCGGTTTTATAATTTTTATTCAAGACATTATTGACTCTGGCTTGTAAGCGGATTTGTTCAAAAAATTCATATTCAGCACGTAAATCCAGGGTTACAAAACCACCGATTCGACGACTGTTTGATGAATTATCAAAACGTCTGCCTTCCGCATTGATTGTGCTTCCAAAGCTGAAATCATCCCAGCTTCTATCAATATCCAGTCGAAATATGGTTTCTGCACGCCGAGCGAGTATATTTCCATCATTATCCCCTCCGCCCTGATTTTCAGGATTGAGTAGTGATAAGTTTGCTCGCACATCAAAATCATAAATATGAGCATCACCCGTTAATTCCAGACCAAAAATTCGTGCCTGGTCAATATTACTTGGTGCAAAAATATCCGCATCAAATGCAATCAGATTTTTTATATAGGTTAAGTAACCATTGACAGCCCAGTTCCCCCAAGGATGTGGCCCACTTAAGCCTATTTCATAACTGCGTGAGCGCTCAGGGTCTAATGCGCTATTACCAAATCCTGGGAAATATAACTCATTAAATGTAGGGGCTTTATAAGCCGTACCATAGGAAGCAGAAAACAAAATACTATTGCTGAATTCATAACCCCAGGCTGCATTCCAGGTTGAAAAACGACCAAACTGTTGGTTAAAATCCTGGCGAAACCCTAGAATCAGTTGGTGTTGTTGGTAATTACCTTGGAATTGACTGAAATAAGCATGATTATAGCGAGATGATTCATCATAATCTGTTGAGCTATCAACTTCATCATGCAGATAATCATAACCCAAGGTAAAAATTTGATTATCCAAAAAGGTGAAATCGTTCTGTGCAGAAATTGATTGTCTCTTAGAATTAAAAGATGTTTGTTGAATACCGTTCAGAGCATTTTTTGAACGGTCACTCGATTCACCCCCTCGGAGTGAGATATTCCAAAAATCAGTGGCTTTGATTTTTGCCTGACCTCCAAAAACTTGCTGAACAAAATCAGTCTGGTTAACAAAACTCCCGTCAAATTGGGTGTCACCATCAGAATACAAAGCATGGCCTTCTAATGAAAGCCAATCGCTAAAATTATGTCCTATCCGAATTGAACCTGCTTCATTTCTATAGCCATCATCGTCGGGTTCATTGGTAAAACAGCCAAATGATAAGGCGTTGCTACAAGAGTTAAAGCCATTAGTTTGTTCGTGACTGAGATTGAGATTATACCAGCTATTTTCATAACGCCCGGATGCACCAACACTAGCCTGATAACGGTCATTACTACCTATGCCTACACTGAAGGTAGGTTTGATAATTGCATCTGCGCCTTTACGCGTACGAATGTGAATGATTCCACCTAATGCTTCAGAGCCATAAAGACTAGAGCGTGGCCCTCTGATTACTTCAATGCTTTCAATTTCATTAATCGGCAAATGTTGGAATGCGGTAGAGCCTAAGGTTGCAGAGCCGACTCTGATTCCGTCAATTAATACCAACACATGATCAGATTCAGTGCCACGTAAAAAAATAGAGGTGCTTTTTCCCAGCCCTCCATTATTAACGATATTAATACCTGCAATGCCACGTAAGACATCTTCTACTGATTTAGCCTGAAATTTTTCTATTTCATCTCGGTTAATCTGTACGGATGACACTAGGCGAGTAGCCTGTTCTGTACGTGTTGCTGTAATGGTTAAAGGAGATAAAACTTGAGTTTCTGATGCTATTATTGGGTTGCTAACACTCAACAATAGTAAGGGGATGGAAATATTCTTCATGGAATTCAACACGCCTCCCCGCGTATTTAGGAGTGAGGATTTAATAAGTTCCGGAAGTTTGGCGCAGAATTTTGACTTCACAGGAGTGCTAATAAAATGGGCGCATAGCAGGCTATGTAACTATTTTATTTGTGCTTCTGTGGAGTCAAAAGGCAAGTCAAAATCCGGAAGTTATTCAATCCTCACTCCTTATAGTAAATAAATACAGGGAGAGGTAGTTGAGAAATGGACAGTAAAGCCTGTCAATATCTCGTTCACAGCCCTCCGCTGTAGCGATATACTTTCAGGCAGGTCTCCGGGCTCATAAGTGGATTGATCCTATAATTATCACCTTCCCATATCATGGATAGATACAGTGGCAATTGACAATTACTAAACTTATTTACCGTTGCGGGGGCAGCGTCGGGGTTGTTAGAAATACTTTATTGGAATAAATATAACGCACCGACTTCCCTATTAAGCCACAGAAAATTCTGTGGCAACCTAAAAGTCAGCCGATAATTATAAGTTATTATTTTGGTGGGTCAAGTAATTTTTTTCCGATTCCTAAGTATAATAAACTCAGAAGATCTGCTCTCGAAGAATTTTAGCAAGATAAAAAATTGAGACGGAGTCTTATCTGGCAGACGAGAAAGCCAGGCATTGCATATTTGTGTTTCATTAATGAGGAATATAAATCCATGTAGCCTTGATGTAACAAAGTGAAATCAAGGTTTTGTGCCATTTAAACGGGTTCCTGGATTCCACTTCGTTACACCAGGCTACAGAAATAGATTGTTTTTAGCCCATTAATAATGGCTATTACTAAACCTTAATTCTCAATTTCAGGCAAATCCAGTTCTTCTGTTAAATTCCAGTCAGAAAAAGGAAAAGGCAGTCTGTCAGTGTTGTAGGTTAAAAATAACAGAATATGATACAAATAAGCAGAAAGCTTAGCACCAAAATTAAGGATATTCTTGTTTGGAGAGCCAGTTATTAAGGCCGATGCAATTTGCAAAAAAACAATTGCCCAAAGTAAAATTCTAACCAAGCCTACAATAACTGAATAAATTAGAATAAAAAATATACGTTTCCAGGTACTAATTTTTTTCAGATTATCATTTAATTCTTGTTGCATTTCCGTTTACCCTTTGTCCATTAGATCACGTAAGTCTAGTGCGGATGCGTTGGCTCTAGCAATATAATTAGCCATTGATAGTGAATAGTTGGCAAACAATCCAAAACCGTCACCACTTAAAATCATTGGACTTAACACAGGTGTCAATGCATTTTCCATAGCGTGAATCATATTATCCAGCGTATTCATTGCTCGTTTGTCCAGAATAATATCGCCAAAATCAATTTTGATGGCCTGTAGAATATGTAGTAAAGCCCAGCATGATCCTCGTGCTTCATAAAAAACATCATCAATTAATAACCACGGGGTTCTACCCACGCCTTTGGTTTTTTCTTCCATATTTGATGGGGCTACTTGACCACTAGGATCATAAAGTATACCCGCTGCACCGGCAAAACGGTCTGTACTTGCAGTTAGTCTTGTAGATAATCCACCCAATCGTTTGATAACCACTTCAAGATAGCTCCACAAATTATCAGAGCGTGAATAAAATTGTGCACGCCGTTGATTCGGCCCAGGATTTTGCAAGCGTTGCATATATCTATGTAAGGCTGTTACGCCTTTATCATATTCGGATTCAGTTGACGGAAGCGCCCATGAGTTGGGTTCATAATAGAAATAAGGCTCAGCTAAAGACAAGTCTTTATCTTCAATGGACTGAGACTGGTCTCTGGCAAAATGGTTTCTTAATGCAGTTGCCCCATCACGTAACATAACCAGTGCACCATATTCCCAGCTACGGATATTATCCAGGAATAATCCCGGTGGCGCCACATCATTGGATATATAGCCTCCTGGTTTTTCCATTAACACATCTGCCATATGGGCAAGGGTATTGGTATAGACAAAACCAATAGGCAAATTACTTCCGCTTGCGCCTGTTTTTTCCATCCGAAGGATAGCTTCTTCTTCAATATTAAAGGACGAGGGCTCAGTTCCCCACCATGCGCCTAGCACAACAAGTATGAGGATAGTCAAGCCAACTAAAATGCTAAAAAACCAAAGTATTCCTTTTGATCTTGCATCTATGTCATTGTCAGTCATTTTCTGATTTCCCTGTATAACATGATTAATAGATTTCTTATGAAAAAATTGTTAATAGTAACAGGTTTTTAGGTTAATTTCTGATTATCCTGGAAAAACTAGCTTAAAGCTGTTAGCAATTGATTTTTCTATATTAAATCTTAAGCTGGAATAGTCATTCCGGTGTTTTTTTGGCTCTGGGATGGGTTTTATCATAAACATCGGCAATATGCTGAAAATCCAGATGGGTATAAATTTGAGTGGTACTGATATTACTATGGCCTAGTAACTCTTGTACGGCTCTTATATCTTGGCTAGATTCCAGTAGATGGCTGGCAAAGGAATGTCTTAGCATGTGAGGATGCACATGTTCTGGCAAACCAATTTTTTTACACCATTGATCCAGTCGCAACTGAATACTACGCTGTCCTAAGCGACGACCTTTAGTTGAAACAAAAAGAGCCAGGTCTTTAGTCTGTGTTCGGTAGTTAAGCCATTTTTGTATTGCAGTTATTGCTTTAGATCCAATCGGTAAATCTCGTTGTTTTCCTCCTTTACCTTGCCGAACTCGTAGTGATTGTTCAGCCAAATCTATATCTTCAATATTTAGAGCAGCTAATTCACTGAGACGCAATCCAGATGAATAGAATAGCTCAAACATGGCTAGGTCTCTTATTTCTAGAATTGAATTCGGTGTTGTATCCAGAATGCCAAACATTTGATCAACATCCAATACTTTAGGCAGCTTTCTGTCTTGTTTGGGTGCGCGTATATGCAGTGCAGGATTGATGTCCAGCAGATGTTTTTTTAACTGATAGTTATAAAAACTACGAATAGCCGAAAGTTCTCGTTGTAAGGATTTACTGCCCAAACCTTTTCTATGTCGACTGGCAATATGATTACGAATATCAGCGGGGTGAATTTGCTTCCAGTGTAGTATTTCCTGTTTGAAACAATAGCTTTCCAGGTGTTTGATATCGCGTTGATAGCTTTTTAAGGTATGCTCAGAAAGTCTTTTTTCTACTTCCAGATATTGAAAAAAAATAGCTAATGTTTGTTTGGCTTCTAGGTGCATGCTCAGTTACTATGGCTTAGAGTAAATCAAGATTGATTATTACTGCCTTTCGCAGGAATTGTCGGATTTCGTTTTTGAGCTACGCTCAAAAAACTCATCCAACCTACAGAATAACGCATTGATTAGGCTTTTAATTTTTTTAGCCATCTATTGTCTAATAGTGTGCGCTAGTCAATCAACGCTATCAACCGTGTTCCGATGACTTCACTTAATTGTGTCAGAAACAAATTCCCCATACTATAATGGAAACGAGTTTCATCTCGACTCCCAACGGCAATCATACCTTCCAGATCTTTAAAAATCATTGGAATTATAGCCACTGACTTTACTTCCAGAGCTACCTCTCCGAATAAAAAACGTGCTTGCGCCAAACTAGGTTTACCACACCATGGTTCATTTTTACTTAATTCTTTATCAAAATGTATTAATTCTTCATTATCCCGATTTATAAAAAGATTCTTGATCGGTGAGGCGGTGTTTTCTTTAAAAATACGGATCGCAATAAAATCAATTAAAAAACACTCGGAAAATACGATTTCCAGATTACTGATAAGGTCTTCCAAGGTATTTGATTCTATTAAAGCTAAAGATAATTCATGCATTCTGCTCAAAGAAGTATCATTTTCCTTGGCAATTTCAATTAATGTAATGAGTTGATTTTCCAGTTCATGATGTTTGCTTCTGAATATTTCCAGTTGTTTAGAAATCAAAGAGACCGCACCTCCACTAGGGTGGGGAATGCTAATATTTTCCAGCAAACTTAAGTGATCATAAAAAAATTCAGGATGTTTCAGTAGGTATTCTTCTACTTGTTTTGAATTGATTTGCGGTTCTGCTTGTTGCGCTATATCGTCACTCATAATCTTATTTGTCCTTCAAAAACTGATTTTGCTGGGCCTTTCATAAAAACGGCTTGTCCTCGTTTCGCCCAACTGATTGATAAACTTCCGCCCGGCAATTCCACCCGAACATTTTCCCTATCTAGCAAGTTTTGTTCTATGCCTATTACCACAGCGGCACAAGCTCCACTGCCACAGGCCAAAGTTTCAGCTGCTCCACGCTCATAAACACGCAGCTTAATATGTTGACGATTAATGATTTGCATAAATCCAACATTGGTTCGTTCTGGAAAAAAAGGGTGGCTTTCTAATGCCGCACCTAATTCAGTAACCGGAGCTGAGTTAACATCATAGACTTGAATCACGGCATGGGGATTACCGACAGAAACAGCACCAAAAGCTTTTTCGCTATTATTAACCTGGATAATATAAAAAAGCGCTTCTTCATTGGTTTTTATAGGAATATCTTTGGGTTCATGTCTGGGAACTCCCATGTTAACTGTAATTAAATCATCACTGTCGAAGCTTAAGAGTAATTGACCAGAATCTGTATCGACCCGGATTTCATCCTTACTTGATAATTGCTTATCACGTACAAAACGAGCAAAACAGCGAGCGCCATTGCCACACTGTGCTACTTCACTGCCATCGGCATTATAAATACGGTATTTAAAATCAGCATTGTTATTGACTGGTTTTTCTACCAGTAACAATTGGTCACAACCTACGCCAAAATTTCTGTCCGCAATAAATTTTATTTGCTCATTAGTCAAAGTAATTTGTTGATTAATTGCATCAATAACCACAAAGTCATTGCCTAAACCATGCATTTTTGTAAAATTGATCATAGAGGTCATTCAGGAAGTAATTTTTCACCTTGCCAAAGCTGGGGAATAGATTCTCTTTCTCTAATTAAATAAACCTTATGCCCATCAACCATGATTTCTGCAGCTCGTGGTCTGGAATTATAATTTGAACTCATGGTAAAACCGTAGGCACCGGATGATCTTACCGCTAATAAATCACCAGGTAGTAGTTTGAGATTTCTGTCCTTGCCTAAAAAATCACCTGTTTCGCAAACTGGCCCCACTATATCCCAGAAATTTTCATCGGTTTTAGTCGCTAGATTTACAGGAATAATATCTTGCCAGGCACTATATAAAGCAGGTCGAATCAGGTCATTCATTGCTGCATCGACAATCGCAAAGTTTTTGTATTCAGTCGGTTTTAAATATTCTACTTTAGTAATTAAAATACCGCTATTTCCGGCTATGGCTCTACCGGGTTCCAGTGCTATTTCATAATCATTTTTTCCTAAACGTTTCAAAATAGCAGCAACATATTCAGCGGGTTCAGGTGGTTGTTCATCCTTATATCGTATACCTAGTCCACCCCCTAAATCCAGATGAACTAAGGCTATACCCTCCTGTTTTAAACGATTGACTAAATTCAGAATTTTATCCAGAGCCGCTATAAAAGGTGTGGTTTCTGTTAATTGAGAGCCTATATGACAATCTATGCCAATAACTTTGATATGCTCCATTTTTGCAGCTCGGTGATATTCTGCATAGGCTTGTTCAATGGTAATACCAAATTTGTTTTCCTTCAGACCGGTGGAAATATAAGGATGTGTATTCGCATCCACATCGGGATTGACTCTGAATGATACAGGCGCAATAATATCTAAATCAGCGGCTAATTGATTGATCCTATCTAGCTCTCCACTGACTTCAATGTTAAAGCAGCGTATACCTTTTTTTAAGGCTGCAATAATTTCATCTTCGCGTTTTCCTACCCCAGAAAAAACGATTTTTTCAGGTGTGCCACCCGCATGCAATACGCGTTCCATTTCACCTAAAGAGACAATATCAAATCCAGAACCTAATCTAGCCAAAATATTGAGTATGGCAATGTTGGAATTGGCTTTTACCGCATAACAAATTAAATGGGGGTGACTGGAAAAAGCTTTATCGAATGCATTCCAGTGTTGTTCAAATGTAGCGCGCGAATAAATATAACAAGGTGAGCCATATTCAGCAACAATATCTTCAACGGCTACGTCTTCCGCAAATAATTTATTGTCTCGATAGTTAAAATAATCCATTTTATATTTCTTCTTTTTCTACATCTATGGGAGTAGGCGTATCGGGTAGATAAAGCGGCCCAGTCTGTCCACAGGCTTGTATGCCTATGATTAATAGGAAGGCTAATAATTTCTTCATGATTTGATTGTTATCCATAAATAACAGTGGGTAACCAGGTGGCCAATGGTGGCCAATAAGCCAAAAGTGCCAACATGATAAGCTGAATTGCAATAAAAGGCATTACCCCTTTGTAAATTTGTCCGGTTGTGATCTCTTTGGGTGCCACCCCACGTAAATAAAATAAAGCAAAACCAAAGGGTGGGGTTAAAAAAGAGGTTTGCAGATTAATGGCTATCATAATACCCAACCAGACGGGATCTATGTCCATCGCCAATAATACTGGCCCTACAATCGGTACGATAATAAAAATAATTTCAATAAAATCCAGCACAAAACCCAGTAAAAACATCACCAGCATGACTAAAAAAATAGCTGAAAATTTCCCGCCTGGCAGATCAGATAATAGATCCACAATTAATTCGTCACCTTCAAATCCTCGAAATACCAGAGAAAATAAGGCAGCACCCACCAGAATCAAAAATACCATACTAGTAACTCGTGTGGTATTTTGCATGACTTCATCTAATATTTTTCGATTGAGTTGTTTATTGAATAAGGCTAAAAAAATCGCTCCGGTAGCACCGACAGCTGCTGCTTCGGTTGGTGTAGCCAAGCCTCCCATAATTGAACCCAATACACAAAAAATCAGCAACAAGGGTGCTGCCATACTTTTTATAATACGCAGATAAAAACCTGGCTCTTTAGGCGTTGGCGGGCGGGCGGGCATAGACTGTGGTGAAATTATCGCAGTAACCCAGATATAAAGCAGATACATCAAGACTAATCCCAGCCCGGGAAGTAATGCGCCGGCAAATAAATCTCCAACTGAAACGGTTTCGGGTGAAAATATTCCCATTTCCAATTGTGCTTGCTGATAGGAGCTGGAAATCACATCACCTAATAAGACCAAAACGATAGACGGTGGAATAATTTGGCCTAAGGTACCCGACGCACAAATAGTTCCACAAGCAATTGATGGGCTATAATTATGACGCAACATAGTCGGTAAGGATAACAATCCCATGGTGACCACCGTTGCTCCTACAATTCCTGTACTGGCTGCCATTAACATGCCAACCAGTGTTACTGCTATGCCTAAACCTCCTTTTAAGGAGCCAAATAATTCTGCCATGGCTTCTAGCAAATCTTCGGCAATACGGGCTTTTTCCAGCATTACGCCCATGAAGATAAACAACGGAATGGCTAATAATGTCTGGTTGTTCATGATGCCGAATAAACGGTTCGGCAACGCGTTTAAAAAGGCCGAATCAAATAACTCAAATTGCATACCTATTGTTGCAAAAGCTAATGCGGTTCCACTTAAAGCAAATGCAACCGGATAACCGGATAAGAGAACCAGAAAAACAGTAGCAAACATCCATAATGCTAAATAATGTTGCATTTATTCAGACTCCTGCTCTAAGCCTAAAGCAATCATCAGGTTATTTAAAAAAAGGGAAATGCCTTGTAAAATTAATAAAATCGCCATCATGATAATTCCGGTTTTAAGCAGGTAAACACCCGGTAAGCCTCCTGAATTTCGAGAACTTTCTTTAACTTCCCAAGAATTAATCACATATTCCCAACTGCTCCAGATAATAAATACACAGACAGGTAAAAGTAACAACAGCGTCCCTATACAGTCAATCCATGCTTGCGTTCTATCGCAACATCGTTGGTAAATAATATCAACCCTGACGTGTCCATTATGTTTTAAGGTATAGGCGAAACCCAGCATAAAAACCACAACATGCATATAACTGACTGATTCCTGTAGGGCAATCCAGCCTATATCAAATACATATCTCAATAGGACAATAATGAAAGTAGTAACAACCATTAATAGCGTTAACCAGGAAATTGTTTTGCCTATCCATTCGTTGAGATTATTAATGGCTTGAATACTGAATTGACTGAATTTGATAAAACTGGACATAGTGGGGGGGAGTAATTCTGCCTGAAAATAATAAACAGTGTGTTCTAATGTGGGTTCATATAGTTCCCACGGTCTCCGTGGAATTTATTCTTGGATGCTCCCTCGTCCAGGACGTAATAAGATTAATAGACGTTCTACTAAATGCTTCACTACCAAAGTAAATACGTTCGTACCATTCATTGTAGGAGGAACTTATCAAGCGATATATCCCAGCATTGCGACAATGGTGGGTTACGTTTTTCCGCTACGCGCAAAAATCTCACCCACCCTACAATTGTCATTTTTTTGTTAGTTTTCGCTTAGCTTTTTGTTTCAGTGACAATAATATCTATATTCTGTTGTCTTAAGCGTTTCCTGATGACTGATACACTAGAAGCACGTTTATAAGGGCCAATCTTTACTCTATTCCAGGTTCTGCTACCGATTTTAGCTTTTTCTACTTTTGATTCAATCCCCATCAAGGCTAAGCGAGCTCTTAATTTATCCGCTTCTGCATAATCTTTAAAAGATCCAGCCTGGATTAAATAGGTTGACTCTTTACTAGTCCCTTTAGTAAATTGCTCTTCACGACTGCGGATATTAATTTCTTCGTCTGGTACTACCATTTCTGTTTCTGGCAAAATGGTATAAAAATCAAAACGAGGTTCTTCTGAGACTTGCTTTTTCTTTTTTGGGAGCGAAAACTTGGATTTTTCTGCTTTTTTAGACAGAGAAATTTGTTTTTTTAGGTGGCTTTTTTTATCTTCAGGTGTTGAATTGCCTAAAAACACTAAAAACCAGATGAACAAGGCCAGCAAAAGAATGATTAAAAGCCATTTCCACCAAGCTATTCTGGTTGGCTCGGTCTTCTTTCTTTTCTGGCTCGTCTGGTTGGCTCTGTGCTTATAATCTCTGGCCATTACATTGATTCAGGGGTATTTATATTTAGCAATGTCAGGCCATTGGTAATGACCTGCTTTGCAGCACCAATAAGATTTAAGCGAGCATTTCGAAGTGCCGCATCTTCTACCAGAAATTGATGTGCATTGTAATAAGTATGAAAGTTATTGGCCAACTCTCGAAGATAATGTATCAGTTGATGAGGCTCATATTTTAAGGCGGCACGTTCCAGTACCTCTGGATATTTGGATAAAGTCGTAATCAGTAAGGTTTCATGCTCTTCAATCAACATATCCAAGTTATTCATTCCCAGAACAAGATCTCTTTCCATGCCTTTATCATCCAGTTGACGTAAAACACTACAGACACGCGCATGCGCGTATTGCACATAGAATACCGGATTTTCATTGGTTTTAGAGGTTGCCAGTTTTAAATCAAAATCCATATGCTGTTCAGATTTACGCATCACATAAAAAAACCGTGAAGCATCTTTACCTACTTCGCTACGTAACTGACGTAAGGTAACAAATTCACCTGATCGGGTAGACATAGGCAGTTTTTCTGAGCCTCGATAAAGTATGGCAAATTGAACCAGTAATATTTTGAGTTTGGAATCATCAGCACCTAATGCTTTCATCGCCGCCATTACTCGAGGTGTATAACCATGATGATCGGCTCCCCAGATATTGATGATCTGGTCAAAACCTCGATCCAGTTTATTCATATGATAGGCAATATCAGATGCAAAATAGGTGCTTTGACCATTTTCCCTGACCACAACCCGATCTTTTTCATCACCTAAACGACTACTTGCAAACCAGGTAGCGCCATCTTTCTGATAAAGATAACCGGCTTTTTCTAATCGTTTCAAGGCCTCATCAACTGAACCATCTTCCATCAAGGTGCGTTCGGAAAACCATTTATGGTAGCTAACCCCAAATTCTTCCAGATCTTCTTTAATATCTACCAGAATTACGTTTAAACCCGCTTGAAACAAATCTTGATATAAAGAAGCACCCAGCAAAGTTTTAGCTCTTTCAATCAAGGCATCAATATGCTTTTCCTTGTCTCCTCCTTGAGTTTCATCAACAGGAATAGCTTCTAATACTAGTTCAGCAGGTCTACGGTATTCATTCCCTGTGTTTTTATGAATATTAAAAGCAATATCTCTTATATAATCACCACGATAGCCATTGCTTGGAAATGCGACCACTTCACCACATTCTTCCAAATAACGTAACCAGATGCTAATCGCCAAAATATCCATCTGCCGCCCAGCATCATTCACATAATATTCTTTGAATACTTCAAATCCTACTGCTTGCAATAAATCAGCCACTGCCGAACCATAAGCTGCACCTCTACCATGACCGACATGTAATGGGCCAGTTGGATTGGCAGAAACAAATTCAACCTGAACTTTTTTACCCGCTCCAATATTACTCAGTCCATATTGTTTCCCGGTATCATGAATTAACTTAATCACCTGAAACTGAGCATCAGCATCCATAAAAAAATTAATAAAGCCTGGGCCAGCAATTTCTACTTTGAAGATGACTGGATCAGCGGGTAGATTAGATATGATTTTTTCTGCTAAAGATCGGGGGTTAGTTTTGGCTGGCTTAGCTAAAATCATTGCCAGATTGGTAGAAAAATCACCATGTCGAGCATCTTTTGCCCGATCAATAGTTATTTGTGGATTGATTGTCTTTTCAAGAATGCCTGCGGATTTTAGATTTTCAACAGATTGTTGAAGCAAGGTTTCCAGCTTTTGTTTCATTTTGCGAGATGCTCTGGGTGAAAACAACCCTCTATTATCCATGAAAAAAACATCTTTCGCCAATGAGAGAACCCTCAAATAAGAAATATATTTTCTGTTAGCAAAACTAATAAATCAATAGAGGGCTGAAAGTTATCGTTAGCAAGGTAAGTACCCAAGCATATTTATTTAACATTTTACTTGTCTTTTTTTCCATCTTCAGCGTTGCATAAATAGTTACGTAGCTCGCTATGCGCCTATTTATACAACACTGAATATGAAAAAAAATCCTGCGTAAAATTAGTTAAATTAATTATACTTGGGTACTTATACTGACAAGCTAAGCTATTTTTTGGTGATCTAGTTTATTGGTAAAAAGCGACTGATTAAATCCGCAATAGTGACCGTAGTTCTTTTATGTTGATTTAAATTTGGCAGCCTTCAGGCCATGGCGTTCCAGAATGCGATAGAACTCAGTTCGGTTTCGTTTTGCTAATTGAGCGGCTTTAGTCACATTGCCATTGGCTAATTGAAGTAATTTAACCAGATAATCTCTTTCAAAATTCCTTTTTGCATCATTAAAGCTTAAAAAAGAGATCTGTTTTTCTTTTAATGCATTTTCAACCAGATTGACCGGAATTAATGGCGTTGTTGCAAATGTACAAATATGTTCAACTACATTTCTAAGCTGACGTATATTTCCAGGCCATTTGTAAGCCATCAAAAACTCCATTGCTTCACTAGACAAGCCTTTTGCTACCGTTTCTGATTCTTTATTATGCTGGGTGATAAAATGTTTGGCTAATAATGGAATATCTTCTAGCCTTTCAGCTAAACGGGGTATAGATAAAGTAACTACATTTAAGCGATAATAAAGATCCATACGGAAAAGACCCTCTTCTTCTAGCTTAAGTAAATCTCTGTGGCTGGCAGAAATAATTCTGACATCAACCTTAATAGTTTTATTAGCGCCAACTGGGCGGATTTCACCTTCTTGCAAGACACGTAATAGCTTGACCTGAAAAGCAGGGGACATATCGCCGATTTCATCAAGAAACAAACTGCCGCCATCGGCCAATTCAAATAAACCTTTCCGAGTTGAGGTGGCACCAGAAAAAGCGCCTTTAGTATGTCCGAATAATTCTGATTCCAGTAAGTTTTCAGGGATAGCGCTACAATTAACGGCCACAAATTCTTTTTTGCATCGAGGGCTGGCTTTATGTATCGCTTGTGCAATAAGCTCTTTACCGGTACCGCTTTCTCCATGGATAAAGACACTGATTTTGTTTAGTGCAACATGTTTCACCTCATGCAGTAAATTTTCCATATCTAAACTACGGGTAATAATCTCTTCTCGCCAAAGTTCATTTTTATCTATATCTTTTTCAGGACTTAAATTTTTACTGAGTGCTAAAGCCCGGGTAACCAATTCGAGTAATTCCTTACCGTCGTAAGGTTTGGTCAGAAAACCAAAGAGTCCTTGGCGGGTGGCCGACACGGCTTCTTTGATAGTGCCATGTGCAGTCAAAATAATAACCGGTACTGATGGATAGTTCTCCTGCACATATTTAAATAATTCCAAACCATCCATATCGGCCATTCTTAAATCAGAGATAACAACATGAGGAAGGTAGCCAGGCATTATGGCAATGGCTTGTTCTGCACTCTCGGCTGTTTCAACTTCCAGACCGGTTGCCCGAAGCCGAACTACCAGAAGTTTCAGTAAATGGATTGCATCATCAACCAGTAAAATTTTTTGTCCTTGAAAATCATTTCCCATTTTACTTATTCCGTATCAAGTTTTCTATTGATGTTGGTTTCTATAGCTTTAAGCGCCTGTATTTTATAAATGACATCCTGTAATTGAGTTTCAGTTTCATTTAATTGCTTTTGCAAGGTCAGGTTTTTTCTATAGAAACGATTTTTTTTTGATTGAAGATTTTTTTGCTTATTTAGCAATAAAAGCTGATTTTTATTTAACCAGCTTAATGGACTATCGGTTTCCTGTTTAGTTTGAATATCTGTTAGCATTTTCAGGCTTTTATTCAAATTCAGACAGGAAAAGTTTTGATTTAAAGAAAAAACCAATAACCAAGCAGATTGCCAATCTGCTTGTTGCTGATAATCCTCTATCAGTTTCTTACACAATGATTGTTGTTGTCGCTGATCAAGGTCACTATATAATTCACCTAACCTAAATAGTTGATAGATTTGTTGCTGTTCAACAAAAATAGGAGTTGATGCTCCAATAGGCGGCTGATTTTCTGAAATCAATTGGCAGCTTTGTAGAACTAATAAAAAGCCTATTAATAATAGTCGTTGCATATTAAACATCCATACTTAGAGGCAATTGCAACAAAAATCTCGCGCCGCCATATTTGTCACTAGGGTTTAAAAGTTTAATTGAACCCTTATGTACTTTAAGAAAATGTCTAACTAATGCAAGCCCTAGACCTGAGCCTTTGATTTTCCACTCTTCGGGCGGCGTACCTTGATAAAAGTCCTGAAAAATCAATGATTGTAATTCTTTAGGTATACCTGGCCCCTGGTCTTCTATCATTAAAAACATAAGGTTGTCGCGAGTCGATAAAGTTAAGCAGATTGTGCCGCTATTAGGAGAAAATTTTAATGCATTTGAAAAAATATTACTAATAATACTTTTGAATTTATCATAATCTGCAATGATAGGGACTGAACTAAGATTCCCTTTCAGAATTATTTCTTTTCTTCGTAAGGGTAACCTATATTCAAAGATAATTCGCTTGATCAGGGTTTTAAGATCAAAAGTTGAAAAGTTTAATTCAACTTGAGTCGATAAGGCTTGCTGGTAACTTAAGAGATTGTCAATTAAATTGTTGAGGTTAATATTGCTTATTTTCATCATCTGAACAATATCCTGCTGTTCAGTATTAAGCTCGCCTACCAAGTTTTCTGATAATAAATCAGTTCCCTCCTTTAAAGTAGCTAAAGGTGTTTTCAGCTCATGAGAAACATTTCGGATGAATTGTTTCTTGTCATTCTCTAAGCGCTTGAGCTTTAATCTTAACCAATCCAGGTGGTCGCCAAGTTCTGTTAAATCATAAGGCCCTTTGATTTTGATGGGCTGTTTAAAGCCATCATCTCCCAGATTTCGAATGGCTTGACCTATATCTCTAATAGGACGTGTCAGAAAATAAACGAGTATAAAAGTAAAAATTATGGCTAAAGGAATACTGGCTAATGCAGCATAAAAAGGGATCTGTTTTACTCGCTTGGCAATTTCTGATAATGACATCGCTTCAATTTCAACTCTTTTTTCACTCTCAACCAAGAGCAACTTGGCTTGTTTAGTCAATTGGTCGAAAATTACTGAATCCTCTGCACTTAATTTTTGTTGATTGAGCTCTGAATTATCCAGAATTTTTTGATATAAGCCAATTTCATTTTGTTGCAGGGTATTCAAGCTTTTCACTAAATTTGGAGCAAGTGCTGTTGCTTTTAATGATAGCAAAATATCAATAAATTTTTTTCGATTATCTAGATAATATGAATAATACTCGGTCTCGTTAGTTACCTGGAATTGTTTTATATTTCGTTCCATTGAGGTCAAAGAGTCGACAATGATTCGGCTGCCATCAGTAACATTGACTCTTTGAAACAAGGTTTTCTGGCTTTTCTGAGTATAATTATCAACTTCAATGATGGTATAGATAATTGCCAGAACCAATGGCAAAATGACAATTAAATAGCTCACAAAAGCCCATTGGTAAAGAGACCCAATAAAATAAATATTGCTATTAGAACGTTTTTTCTCTGGCACGGAATAAGCTAGATGTAATATGAAAATTAAATTTTAAGGATCATGATGTTTTTTTTAGAAACGCGCTTAGTATAAGTTCAGCAACTGGACATCGGATTATTATTTGTCTCCACCTAAATGTTATGTGGAGTGAGTGACTACCTATCTAGTGAGAAAGTTCGGAAATTATGCTAAATCATATAGATGATAAGGCTAGAGCAAGTAACAAGGTAAAGAGCTGTCAAGAAATATAGCCCAGCGTCATCCTCGTTACTTTTCTGGATCAGTTTACACTTTTTTTCAAATATTAGTCAGAAACTGAGGCAACTTGCAGTAAATAAATTACCAATATTGGGCAGGATTTTTGTTTGTCTTTAGTTGTGTAGCAATAGGCGCATAGCCAGCTACGTAACTATTTCTACACGACTAAAGACGGACAAAAAGACCAGCAAGATTGGTAGTTTATTTATTGCGAGTTGCCTGAGGCAAGAAATGCATCTACATAAATATCAGCGACTGAAGCACCTTTTTGAAATGAATCCGTTTTCATCTGGCTGACCATATCTGGGTGGCCACAAAGAAATACTCGCCAACCACTTAAATCTGCTATTGCATTTAAAGCGACTTCATTAACTCGTCCTTTGCTAAATCCTTCGGGAACCTTAGATCCTGAAACGCACGGTGTATAAGAAAAGTTATCATGCTTACTACTGAGCTCTCGCATTTCTTCGATTTTATAGAGATCTTCAACCTCGCTACTGCCATGAAAAAGCCGAATTGACCCAGAATGTCCTTGTGAAAGTGCATCTGATAAAATTCCTTCTAGAGGAGCCAGACCTGTTCCGGTTCCTACCAGCAACATGCCTTGTTCTTTACGATCTGGTAAATAGAAACAGTGTCCATGCGCCTCAGAAATCTGCAAGCTGTCGCCAAGTTTAAGTTCGTTGCATGCCCATTCACTAAAACGCCCTTCTGGTAACTGGCGAATATGAAAATCAATGGTTTTTGATTCCTCTGGTGTATTGGAAATTGAATAACTTCTGGTTAATCCATCGGGTCTTTTTAGATTGACGAACTGACCAGCATTATAATCAAGCGCTTCTTTACATGCCAGGCCTAGCAAAAGTGTATTGCGATTGAGCATTTCATGTACAACCACTTTGCCTTCAATATATGCTTCGGCTTGATTCGATAGCTTGATAGTCATATCCTGTTCAGGCGTACAACAGCATGAGAGAAAATAATTCTGCACTTTTAAGGTATCTTTAATGCCCTCTTGAGATTTTGCAGGCGGCGTAACATCTAAACTCCGCAACATGCAGCTGTGACAAACTCCTTTTTTACAGCCAAAAGGGGTATCAACTTTTTGTCTTAATAATGCATCTAGAACTGTTTCCTCTGGTTGACAGTCATATTTTCTGTTTTCAATTGATAGTGTTGTCATGGTGATTTTTTAAATGGATGATGGATAATAATTTTCAGGAATATTATTATCTAGATAAGCTTGTAGTTTCCTTAGGCACATACACTCTATTATATAGGTGCATTCCACATGCGCTCTATATATCTAAGGTTTTAACCCACGTCTGTTTTTCCAATACATTTAATTCTTCTACATTAAATAATTGTGTTCCTGCTTTTTTGGCTGTACCTGCACCACAGGCTATGGCAAATTTTAAAGCTTGCTCCGAAGTATGATTTTTTGCTAAGGCATAAGCTAAACCTGCAACCATGGAATCACCTGCTCCGACTGTGGAATGAACTAATATATCAGGAGAATTGCAGAAAAAGCTATTTTCCTGATCTGTTAGAATTGCCCCTCTTTCAGCCAGTGATACGCAGACAATATCAATACCTTGTTGCACTAACTTACGTGCCTCTAATGCAATTTCCTCAATACTGTTCAAGCTTTTATTCTGTAATTTTTCTAATTCATGTAGATTCGGTTTGATCAGGAAAGGTTTGCTGGGAAGCGTTTCTTTCATGACAGAAAGAGGCGCATCAACAATACAACGTCCACCCTGTTTTTTTACTGCTATATTAATCTGACTATAGGTGTCGTCAGAAACACAGGGGGGAAGTGAGCCAGTTAATATACCTATGCCACGTTTGCACCCCGCTAAAAAGTGCTGAACTATTTCGTCTAATTGATTCGAACTGATTGAAGGACCGAGCGCATTTATTTCATATTGGCAGGCTGGTGAATGTTGCAAGAGGGTGGTATTGATACGTGTTTCACCTTCTATTTGAAGGGTATAAATATTGCTCAATTCTTGAATCATCATGGATTCGAGAAAAGCGCCCATTTTTCCTGCAATAATGCAATAAGTGTGTGAGTTTGCGTTAAGTTTCTCCAAGGCTCTCCCGACATTAATGCCCGTTCCGCCTGGGTCATAGCTAGTGGCTAGGGCGCGTGATTTTTGATCATGCTTGAGCACATTGATTTCATACGTCAGATCTATTGCTGGATTAAGAGAAAGACAGGCTATGGGGGTTGGGAGTTCGACAGGGTTAATCATTATTGTAGAGCCTACTTCATTCCGCATTTCTTTTCAGAAACTTGGCTTGCTGTAATCCTTCCAATTGACTCAGTTTTGTATCACTCTACTTCGAAACCGTGATCGCGAAAAGTATAAACAGCAATTGCAGCAGAAAAATGCTATTTTAAAAAATTGGTTGTTTCGAAATATTAATTAATCAAATATTTCTGGCGTGTTAAAACGTGTTTTAGCACGCCAGAAATGGGAGATAAGCACCCAAGCACAATTATTTTAACAATTTTACGAAGGGTTTTTTTTCATATTAGCCGTGACATAAATGGGCGCATAGCTGGCTACGCAACTATTTATGTCACGGCTAAGATGGGAAAAAAGACAAGTAAAAAGTTAAAATAATTATGCTTGGGTACTTATAGATGGAAATATACTTTTCGCAATCTCCGTTGCAGAATTTATAGCGAGTTGTTTTTTTTCGATAGAAAGACACAGAAACAGACGCATAACGAGCTATGCAACTGCTTCAGCACGCAGCCATCAGCGCAAAAACTAACCGCTAGAAATCTGCAGCCGTGCGAAATATAATACCAAGTGTTCGCCTTACTTCTGGAGATTAAAGTAAATCAGATTAAGGCGTTAAACCTTCTCCTAAAGTCACCACTTTAAGTGCATTGGTGCCACCTGGCGCGCCTGTCAAATCACCTTTAGTAATGATGAAAGTATCGCCTTGTTTTGCAAAATCACGTTTCTTTAATGCATCAAGGATTTTACAGTTCACATCTGCATGATCTATTGATGAATTTTCAAAGAAAACCGGAAAGACACCTCGATATATCGTGACCTTCCCCAAAGTCTTTTCGTGACTGCTTAGAGCAAAAATGGGGATTCCTGAGCTGACTCTTGACATCCACAATGCAGTTGCACCCGATTCAGTTAAGGTTGCAATTCCATTTATCTTGCTGTGGTTTGCCATATACATGGCAGACATGGCAATCGCTTCATCAACCCGTTCAAATCTACTATTTAAACGATGACTAGACTTACGTACGCTACTTTGTTTTTCAGTTTCTTCGCAAACCCGAACCATTGCTTCCACTGCTTCTACAGGATAATTTCCTGCAGCAGTTTCAGCTGACAACATGATTGCATCAGTGCCATCATGCACCGCATTAGCTACATCAAAAACTTCTGCCCGTGTTGGGATTGGGTTTTCAATCATTGATTCCATCATTTGTGTCGCAGTAATTACAGCACGATTTAACTCTCTGGAGCGAGAAATCAAACGTTTTTGAACGGCGGGTAAATTAGCATCGCCTATTTCAACACCTAAATCACCACGAGCAACCATTACAACGTCTGAAGCCAAGATAATTTCATCCATGGCTTCGATAGCTTCTGCGCGTTCAACTTTAGATACTATGCCAGCATAACAGCCTTCTGCTTCCAATAAAGCACGAGCTTCATCTAGATCAGCACCGGTTCTTGGAAATGAAACCGCAACAAAGTCAGCGCCAATTTTAGCGATAGTTTTAATGTCTTTTTTGTCTTTATCAGTTAAAGCTGCCGCTGACAAACCGCCGCCTTGAAGGTTGATACCTTTGTTATTAGAAAGGTATCCACCAACAAAAACAGTACAGTTGATCCGCATGTTTACAACATCAACCACATCCAGAACAATTCGACCATCATCCAGTAATAAACGACTGCCAGGCTTGACTTCTTTTGCAAGTGGTTCATAAGTGATGCCAACTTGTGTGGTATCACCTGCATCTGCATCCAGATTAATATCCAGCGCAAATTTTTGTTTTTTTTCTAGCCGGACTTTGGTGTCTTTAAAACGTGCTATGCGTATTTTAGGGCCTTGCAAATCAGCAAGAATACCCACACGACGGCCTGTTTTTTTAGAGAGCTCGCGAACCGCATTGGCTCTATCAATATGATCCTGGGCAGAACCATGTGAAAAATTCAACCGAACAACATCAATGCCCGCATCAAATAAAGCTTCTAATGTGCCCGGCTTATCAGTAGCCGGACCCAGAGTAGCCAGAATTTTAGTTCTTCTTAGCATGTTGATCCATTATTTAGCATTAATCAAAGCAGCCGTAGTATCTAGCATACGGTTTGAAAAGCCCCACTCGTTATCATACCAGGCAAGTACTTTAACCAGTCTGCCATTAATAACTTTAGTCAAGGATTTGTCGTAGGTTGAAGAGGCAGGGTCATGATTGAAATCAATTGAAACCAGAGGTTTTTCATTGATGTTCAAAATACCTTTCAATGAACCTTCTGAAGCGGTTGTCAGAATTTCATTGATTTCATCAATACTGGTATCACGACTAGACTGGAATGTCAGGTCAACGACTGATACATTAATGGTTGGTACACGAATTGCGAAACCGTCAAGTTTTCCTACCAGCTCAGGTAGTACCAAGCCTACTGCCGCTGCCGCACCTGTTTTAGTTGGAATCATAGATTGAGTTGCGGAACGGGCGCGACGTAAGTCAGGATGATAGACATCTGTCAAAACCTGATCATTCGTATAGGAATGGATTGTCGTCATTAGACCTTGCTCAAGACCAATTGTATTTATTAATGGCTGAATTAATGGTGCCAGACAGTTGGTTGTACAAGAAGCGTTAGAAATTACGGTATCTGAGGCTTTTAAGACATTATGGTTGACACCAAATACAATCGTTGCATCGACATCACTGCCACCTGGAGCAGAAATAATCACTTTTTTAGCGCCGGCATCAATATGAGCAGAAGCTTTAGCTTTACTGGCAAAAAAACCAGTAGATTCATGAACTACTTCAATACCCAGCTCTGCCCACGGTAGTTTTGAAGGGTCTCTTTCCGCTAAAACTTTAATTTTGTCGCCGTTGATAACCATATAGCCATCTTCAACGCTAACTTCTCCTGGAAATTTTCCTTGTGCAGAATCATATTGAGTTAAATGGGCGTTAGTTTCTGCGTCACCCAAGTCATTAATAGCAACTATTTGAAATTCATCAGTACGACCTGATTCGTATAATGCACGAACGACATTTCGTCCAATTCGACCGTAACCATTGATTGCAATTTTAATTGCCATATTTCTCTCTCCTGAGTAGATTTTGTTTTCGAAAATCCTTCCATTATAACAAAATATGCTGGTGATCGCTTATTATTATGGACAAAAATAAGTTGAAAATGAAAGACAGACTGGTTTCAGCTATTATAGAGGGATATTTTACGACTTGATGGAATTGATAAATGAAAAGGCGAGATTTTATACAAAAGGCCGGTATTGGCTCTATTGCAATGGGAACATCGTTGGCTTCTTCTGGAATAGCCAATGCCAGTCCACAGTTTAAATGGAAAATGGTGACAGCCTGGCCAAAAAACTTTCCTGGACTTGGAACCAATGCCAACCTGTTAGCTAAAATGATTACTGAGATGAGTGGCGGTCGGATCAAGATTAAAGTGTATGGCGCTAATGAGCTGGTTCCTGCCTTTGAAGTATTCGATGTAGTTTCTAAAGGTACGGCAGAGATGGGTCATGCTGGCGCATACTACTGGAAAGGAAAATCAGCCTCCACTCAATTTTTTTCAGCCGTGCCATTTGGATTAACAGCACAGGAAATGAACGCATGGCTTTATTATGGTGGTGGAATCGAATTATGGCGCGAACTTTATAAACCTTTCGGCATTATTCCTGCTCCAACTGGCAATACTGGCGTGCAAATGGCTGGCTGGTTTAATAGAGAAATAAAGAGCATGGAAGATTTAAAAGGACTGAAAATGCGTATTCCTGGATTAGGCGGTGAAGTATTAAGGCGTGTTGGGGGAACAACCGTTAACATGCCTGGCGGTGAATTATTTACTTCTATGCAATCAGGTGCATTGGATGCAACCGAATGGGTAGGCCCTTATAATGATCTAGCTTTTGGATTCCATAAAGTCGCCAAATACTATTATTATCCAGGCTGGCATGAACCAGGTTCAACCATGGAAGCATTAATTAATGAAAAAGCCTTTAACCAATTACCTCAAGATCTGCAACAAATAGTATTGATAGCTTGTAAAGCAGCCAATATGGATATGATTTCTGAATATACCGCACGAAATAATCAGGCTCTGGATACATTAATCAACAAACATAAGGTACAAGTCCTGCCTTTACCTGAAGAGGTATTAAAGAAATTAAAGCAAATTTCTGACGAGGTGGTCATTGAATTATCTAATAAAGATGCATTATCCAAAAAGATTTATGATTCTGTCAGTCAATTCAGAACTCAGGTTACAAAATGGGGGACAATTTCCGAGCTAGCATTTTTAAATGCCAGATCTTTATAGGAAAAGCACACTGATATCACAAAGTAGGCTGGGTTAATTGATCAATCGTAGCGCGCAACATAAGTACCCAAGTTTAATTAATTTAACTACAGTTTTACGCAGGATTTTTTTCATATTCAGTGCTGTATAAATAGGCGCATAGCGAGCTACGTAACTATTTATGCAACGCTGAAGATGGAAAAAAAGACAAGTAAAATGTTAAATTAATTATGCTTGGGTACTTATAACCCAGCTACAAGATTATTATTTACCATACTGAAAAGCCAGTATTCGGTTATTTGCAGGCATGGCAAAATCATTTTTAAGAATTAAATTAGATTTATTAGCTAATTTCTCGATAGCTTCAAAATCCCGAATACCACTCATTGGATCACGTTGCTTTAACCAATGGTCAAATTGCCTGTTACTGGGACTGGTATGTTCTCCACTGTAATTAAACGGCCCATAAATACAGATGAAAGCGTCATTAACCAAATATTTTGCCAAACCGGCAAAAAAACATTCCACCTCATTCCAATGCATAATATGCAGGGTATTTGCTGTAAATAAGGCCTCCATTTTCTGGCAAGGCCATTTTTCATTAACAACATCTATAGCTAGGCAGTGAGATAAATTTTCTAAATTTGCATCCTCAACCCAGCTATCAATACCTGCAATATTTTCTGCCCTATCCGTCGGCTGCCAAGTTAAATGAGGCAATTCTTTGGCGAAAAAACAGGCATGCTGCCCTGTTCCACTACCAATTTCCCAGACAGTTTTTGATTCGATATAAATAGTCTGAATTATCTGTAAAATAGCTTGTTTATTATTCTCACAAGACTGCGAATAAGGCTTGGTCATTATTATGCTCATCAAACAAATCGGTAGTATGACGGAAGTTAATGCAGATTGCTGGAACAATCTTGTTCAAAACAAGGATCCCTTTCTTCGTCATGAGTTTTTACTGGCTCTGGAACAAAGTGGATCAGTGACTGCTGAAACAGGCTGGCTTCCACAGCATCTGCTGGTTTTTAGTGAAAACCAGATAATAGCTACCATGCCATTGTATTTAAAAAATCATTCCCGTGGTGAATATGTTTTTGATCAACAATGGGCTAGTGCTTATTATCAATCAGGGCTGGAATATTATCCTAAATGGGTGAACTCTATTCCTTTTACACCTTGCCAGGGTCAACGAATTTTAATTAAATCAGATGTTGATAAAAATCAGGTTACTCAATTATGCCTAGACAGCATAAAAAAAATTTCCACTGAAAAGGAAATATCTAGTTTACATTGTCTGTTCCCAAAGTTTAATGAAACTGAAACCCTGCAACAACAATTACAAATCCGTGTCGGCATTCAATTTCAATGGTTTAATAAACACTATCAGGATTTTGATGAATTTCTGCAAACATTTACATCAAGACAGCGAAAAAAAATTAAAAAAGAACGCAGGCAAGTCAAGGAGCAAGGGATTAAGCTGGAGCGACTAGAAGGATCTCAGATTACGGAGCAACAATGGCTAATATTTTTTAAGTTTTATGAAATGACTTACTTAAAAAGAGGGCAGGCCGCTTATTTAACCATTGATTTTTTTAAGCAAATAGCGGTTACTATGCCTGAACAAATTCTCTTAGTTCTGGCTAGCAAGAATCAAATTTATGTGGGTGCCGCTCTGAGTTTTATTGGTGAAAATACTTTGTATGGTCGCTATTGGGGGTGTTACGAAGAATATAACAATTTACATTTTGAAACTTGTTATTATCAAGGTCTAGAATACTGTATAGAAAACCAGTTGATGTTATTTGACTCAGGTGCTCAGGGAGAACATAAAATTTCCCGAGGATTTGAACCGATTACAACCTATTCAGCTCACTGGATTCTAAATGAACATTTTTCAAAATTAATTGCTGATTTTTTAGAACGTGAACAGGTAATAATTCAACATTATAAAAATGAATGCTGTAATCGCCTGCCATTCAAGAAAAATAAACTATGACCGCAGTTCAAAGGAATTCAATGTCAAAACAAAACTTTGATCCTATTATACAAAATCAAGTTGATTTGCTTCTTTTTGAAGAAGGAAGTTTTTCCACTCTAAACTGGCTACTTAGAGAGGGGCAACTGGATTATGAGGATTATCAACAGTGGAGAAAAGGACAAATTCTGCATCTTGAAGATAACATTAAATTATCATCCGTAGAAATTATCGCTAACTTAAAAAAGGTTCAGGATTATGCCAAAGCACTACAGCTTGAGTCTGAACAACAATCCTATACATCAACAGATTACCAGCCCTTGTATTTTAGTTCGTCAGCGGAAAAACAACGACTCTTTACAACAATCTACAAACCCACTTCTAATAGAAAACAACTGGATCTTTTCTTTGATAGTGCACCGGCCTGTGCTGAGTCGGATGCAATAAGCGCAATTGCAGAAGCGCGTATAAAAGACATTCCAGGAACACTTGAAAAGCTGAAAAATTTTCACCCGGAAAAGCATCAAAGATTTATCCAGTTATTGGCTTTTGAGAAACAAATCAAAACACCAAAAAAATCTAGTAAAAACAAAATCAAGGCTTTATTAAACGAAATAACACCCCTGGCTTTTGATCTTTTAGGGCGATGCACCCATGATTTTATTACACCTTTATGGCATATACTCTCAAAAGAAATTAAAAATCAAAGTTTTGATTCTACCTCACCGCAGTTTCATTTAAGTTTTACCTCTTTCAAAGGCTTTCAGTGGAAACAGGTTATTCATTCCATTGAAAAAGAAAGTAACTGGCATTCGCAACCCATATTGCTGTTTCGTTATGCAGAAGCTTGTTTTAAACTGGATAAGGAAGGGGAAGGAATTGCATATTGGTTTTCGCTGTTTATTCAATTCCCTGAGGAAGCGCAACAATCAATTAAGAATACCTCAAATAGTATTTTGTTACTTGATTGGCAAAGTTTTTTAGAACTGGATCCTGAACTTGAATCCAACTTATTTCCAGCATGGATGATCATGAAAAAACCAGCACTGGGGAAGAACCCAATTATGTTCGAGATTGCCTGTACCGTATCTATGCAACTGATTAGAGGGCTACTTTGTGATACTGAAAACGAAATCAACGAAAAAGCTATTCATCTCAGAGGCAAATTGAAAGAAAATAGCCCTATACTATTTGAACATTATATGAGGAATAATCATGAAACATGATATTCAACCTAGATAAATCAGTTGGATCACGGTTTCTAGCACAAACTACTGATTCCACAGCACTTCAAAAAAATCCCACCTAACCGAATGGGTGAGGCTAAGATTTTTTCAAAGTACTTTGAAACCAATAGCTTGCACTATAAATCCGCGCCCAACTGATTTTTCTAGGTTCAATGGGAAAACAATAGTATTAAATGAAATATACAAGTAAAAAGGCTATTAATCCAGAATAAAGGAAGCGCGTATTATTGATTATTTAAATAATGAAGATAAATCTTCAATAGAGACATCAAATGAAACAAAGGCAATAATAATGCTGACTATTAATAAAACTAAAAAAAGATATTTTTTCTTAAATTTAAACAAATCCAGTACTTTACGTTTAAAGGCCTGAGCCTTATCAATTTTCAATTCAGAGGTTAAATTAGCATTACTAAAATGCATGGTTTTATCGCTCTCCTGATACTGCGCACTAAAATCAACAGGATGTTGATATGTAGTATGCATAATTATCGTATCTTGGCGTAGGAGTATTTCAGGTTTATTTAAACCAAAATCAAACTCTACTCCGCCAATAGAAACAACATCTCCTTCGTTTAACTCAGAAACTGAATCAATTAAGATTTCATTTAAAACAATCCCATTTTTACTGTTTAAATCCTGAATAAACCATTGGCTATTTTCACAGGTTATTCTTGCATGCTGACCGGAAACAGTACGCACTGCTAGTGCAACAGCATTTGATTCGCCCCGACCTATCGTTAGTTCCTGTTGAGGTAATTCAATTTTTAATTGATCTAATTGATTATCCAGTAATAAGTCAATTGACTTTAAATATGCGCTTAGCTCCCCATCTGTATACATAACAACTCCAACCACTCTCTGTTATAAGAATTCAATCTTAATTTCTCTAGATTTTTTTACTTAAAAGCTTAAAGGCTCCTTCTGCAGAAGAACCTTTTGAGTATTATTTAGCTTTTGTTGTTAGAAAAAAGTAATCCGCCTTAATTGATTCCTTTCTAGATGATGTGCCTAATATTTTTTTAAGCTCGTTTAAATAGTCTGCAGTGTCTTCTACATTTGGTCTCAGAGGGTCAAACAAGGGTTTTGAATCCGAGATGACTGTGACTAAATCAGTGCCAAATGGCTCTGTAACCTCCCATTTAATATCTTTATCACCTAATATAAAATTTGCAGAGCCATTAACAAGCTTATTTTCTGCTTTATTGGAGGGATACAAATGGACAACACTACCATCTGAAGTAAAATAATCAACATAAATATAGGCTTTTTCAGCGGGCGCCATTACTTCAAACATTATCAATTCATTTTCAATATAGGTCTTGGAATGAGAATAGGGCAAGACCCTTAATTGTGCGGTAGTTGTCTGATTCTGTTTGACTCCGTCTTTCAAAAGATTAGCTATTTCACAAAAAGGTTTATCTATCTTTTCAACTGAAGATACAAAATCTTTTCCAGATAATTCCTGCTCTAAGACACCTAATAATTTATTATAATCAGTCGTTTGTACTGTACCACTAATCTGTATTTTTTCATTGGGCTTGTTTTGCACTGCTTTTAGGGTATTACAGTCGAATTTTGCAAATTGTTTGTTTAATTTTTCAAAATCTACCGATAATTCTACTATAGGCGGAGCAACTGGTTGTTTAACTTTTTTTGTATTATCAATTATGATCGGTTTTTTTGATTCAGAACCGTCAAATAACATATCTTTATAATAATATCCTGCACCAGCTAAACAGGCCATAACTATACCACCCACAATTAAAAAATTTTTATTATGCTTGGCTCCTGTATGTGGCTTTAGATAATGTAAATAAAAATCATCAATATCACTTAAAAATTCTTCAGCTGATTGATAACGGTTTTTAGGGACTTTTGCTAAAGCCTTATTGATTACCAAATCAAATGAAGAAGGAATATTATTATTCAATAACGATACTTTGACAGGATCAACATTTAAAATCTTTTGCATGGTTGCCATTGGGTTATCACCCGTAAATGGCCTTTCATTTGCAATTAACTGATAAAGTACAACGCCTGCTGAAAAAATATCACTTCGATTATCAACCTGCTTACCCATGCACTGTTCAGGAGACATATACCCAGGAGACCCCATGACAGTGCCGGCAACGGTTAGAGTCGAGGTATCCATTCTTGCGATACCAAAATCCATCACATGGATAACGCCATCCTCTTTAATCATGATGTTATCAGGCTTAATATCTCGATGAACTACACCTTGTCCATGGGCATAACTTAATACCGACAGTAGCTGCTTGATAATTTTGTAAATATACTCGAAATCAAATATTTGCTTGCTATCTAAAAAGTCAGATAAGGGCTGACCGTCAACATATTCCATAACAATAAAGCAGGTAAGGCCATCTTCATGATAATCATAAGTGGCTACAATATTTGGGTGTTTTAAACGCCGACAGGCTAATACTTCATTTCTGAAACGTTTCAGGAATGTTCCGTCATTATCATTTTTCAATAATTCAGGTCGTATAACCTTAAGCGCAACTTCTTGCGAAATATCAGGGTCAATCGCTTTGTAAACGATACCCATACCACCTTGCCCCAAAATTGAAACAATCTGATACTTACCTATTTTTTCTGGAAGAGTCGACATAATAATATTGATTTTAAAAACATAGTTATATAGTTAAGGAAATATTTCATAAAATGTCTTTTTTTAGCCAGTAGGCTAAAGTATTGCAAATTGCTGAAAAACATCACATTTTTTTATTTAACCTGTAAATAAGAAAATAATCTTTTCTATTAGGCCAGAATATTCGTTTTAAGCTTAACTTGTTATATTGACTGACATGCGTTTTGAAAAGGGGACTAGTGCTGAAATAACATGCAAGCCTAAGGAAGTAATGTCCTTCAATTTCAGATAGAGTAATAAAAAAAATTGTCACTCGCCCAGCATAGATAAAGATACAGTAATATTATCTGTACCTCCCGCTTTGTTTGCCTTTTCGATTAATTCAGTACACACCTCATTAAGTGATAAAAATGTTGCTTTTTTTAATGACTCTGCTATTTCATTTTCATCAACCAGATCACTTAAACCATCAGAACACAATAAAAAAACATCACCAGGCTGAATAGCTAGTAGTCGAGAACTCATTTCCACCGTTTCTCTAAGACCAACTCCAGACAAAATAATGTTTTTGGGAGGTTCAGGGCCAATTTGTCCATTATCAAGCCACAACTGATATAAAGAGTGATCAACTGAAATTTGTCCAAAACTTTTGTTTCGCAAGAGATATAAGCGACTATCACCGACATGAAAAAGAACAGCTTCCTCGACTTGTTCTAAAATCCATATACCGACAACTGTTGTGCCCATTCCTTGATTATCACTAAAGCCATTGTCCTTGTTGATTTTATTTATTGTAGAATTGGCCAATCTAACAGCTTCCTCAACAACCGATAAAAGGGGATTGGGCAAATTATTCCAGGTTTTATTGTTTTCTACATTTCCAGCGACTACGTCACTTACATAGGCTGAATAATTTTTCTTTGCAGATTTTAAATGCTCATGAATGATTCTTGATGCTTCTTTTGATGCAACTTCTCCTGCTTCATGGCCGCCCATCCCATCAGCAACAATCACACAGCCTAGATCATTATCAATAACAAAATGATCTTCATTCAATTCCCTTTTTTCACCTGTATCTGTAATCCCAGCTTGATAAATTTTCATAGTCGACAGAATATTTCAATATTAAAAAAATCCAATACCAAGCAATTAAATTGCTTTATATAATACATGCTTAAACCATGTGATGAACAAATCATAATTCAAGATGATTTTACATAGAATAGCGAGTTGATGCAAAACTAACCTTTACCAAACATGAATGAATTGAAAGGTCTCTCTGAGGTTACAGGAAATTGTTTTTTTGGATACTGTTTTTATTTTTTAACTCTCAAAGAGTATTTTCTGCAAAAATATACTTCGCGCGGTCAGCGTGCGAAGTATAACCAACTAAATTTCCATTTTCATTTTAGAGTATAGTTTCTATTCCAAAAAAGAGATATTTATCTGGCCTTAAATTAATGATAAAAGGCAAATATCAACCAGAAATTACCAAACTTAGGAACGTGCATGGAACTAAGTTCGGGCAACTGACGTAGGATTTTTCTGCCTATTCATAATCTAGTCATGCATATTCCACATAAAGCAAAATACAGCTTGAGAAATACTATATCCTATTTTTCTAAAAAGCTAACAAATATTATCCTAGAAAAGTTAGTTAGAGCGAAATTATGGTGCAAGATATAGCCTTAAGGGTACTAAGTACCCAGGTATAATTAATTTAACTAAATTTTACGCAGGATTTTTTTTCATATTCAGTGTTGTATAAATAGGCGCATAGCG
>CAYNRB010000015.1:0-31613 GCA_964399475.1 uncultured Methylomarinum sp. | reverse complement strand
AAAATCGTATCCACTATAAAACCCAGAGCAACCGTCACTGATATTGAATTAACGGGTAGCCTTGTGTAGCGTAGCGAAATCCGAGAGGAATCTACGACTGCCCCCGGATTCCGCTACGCTCCATCCAGGCTACATTGATGGCATGTCTGAGTGGCTGTCGGTCTTCCATGTTCCCCCTGGGATTTATAGCGGATACCAAAAATCCTACTCAATAATGGATGATTATTTATTTCCAGCTCCCTTATGAATAGGAAAACAATTGGATTGAATATTTACCCGTATAACCTAATGTTCACACCATAAGTTATCAGTCGCTCTGTATTTTCAAAGTTTACCTATATCGTCTAAAACAAACTCACCAGCTCAAGTGCAAACATGACTGCATCTTCCCTCTCACCATCTACTGCTGGGTAATAGCCTTTACGTACACCGATTTGATTGAAACCTCTTTTTTCGTATAAAGAAATAGCATTGACATTGGAAGGACGAACCTCTAAAAAAATGGTTTCTGCTTTATTTTGAGCTATATCAATCATATTTTCTAATAGTTTACTACCGACACCTTGTTTCTGAACCTCGGGATCAACACAGAGATTCATGATATGGACTTCGCCACCCACAGTTGAAACAATGCTATAACCTACAATTGTATCAAGCTCTTCACAAATCCAATTACTATAATTGGGAGATTTTACACAATCCGTAAAGATGCCTTCAGTCCAAGGGAAATTATAATTTTTAGCTTCAATTTCCAATACCTCAGGCAAATCATCAATCCTCATTCTACGTAGGCGCATTAAATCTTTTCTAGCAACTGAATCAGGGAAAACTTTGGCATAGAATTCTTTATCCGCATCATAAATAACTAACTTTTTAACTTGATCAACAATCTTCCAAATATTCATTTTGTTTTTTGTATTTCTTTCATTGCAAATTGTAAATCCTGCCAGACTTTTCGCTTTTCTAATAAAGACCTTAATAAATAAGCAGGATGATAAATAACTACGAGTGGAATATTATTTAAGGGGTGCACTACACCTCTTAATCTTCCTAAGGGTTCATTTGTTTTTAATAGTACTTGTGCAGCTATACGCCCAACAGCCAAAATTATTTTGGGTTTAACTAATAAAATTTGCTGCTGTAAATAATCATTACAGGCACTAACCTCCTCGACTTTTGGATCTCTGTGATTAGGTGGTCTGCACTTGAGAATATTAGCAATATAAACTTCATCTCTTTCTAGACCTATCGCTCGAATCATTTCAGTTAATAATAACCCAGCGTTTCCAACGAAAGGTTTACCTTCTAGATCTTCATTTTCTCCTGGTGCTTCACCTATCAACATCCAGTCAGCTTTAGTATTACCCGCTCCAAAAACGGTTTGTGTTCTTGTATTACAGAGCGTGCATTTTTGACAGCCTTCAACTTGTTTTTCTAAAATAGCCCATGTTTCTGCAAAATATTCATGACTACTATCAACTGATTTGCAGGCATTTATAGCTAATATGTTACTGGACACTGGCTCTTCAACTAACGTCTGATTTCTGGAAATCCAAACATTAATGCCCATAGCTTCAAGATATTGTAATCGTGTTGAGTTTTCCACAATACCACCTTGCTCGCTAGGGTAATTTTAACATAATTGAAGGAATACTCGACAGGTGAGAATTTAAAATAAAAAATCAATCAAATCACAGCACAGCTACAGCCATCCATCATTTCTTTTAGGGAGTTGGAAATCAATAATCGTCCATTATTGGGCAAGATTGGATAATTATTGTTTTCCATCCCTCTCAGGTGGTTTCCAACAATAAATAGTCCAAATTTTCTTGTCTTTTTGTTCCTGATCAAACAATCTCAATCGTTACGTAGAATAACTATGCGCCTCTTGAGATTGTTTAATAAGAAATAAAAATCCCACGCAATTCTGGCATATTTATTGTTGGAAACCACCTTAACCTAAACAATTAAACATTTTGAGGATGTTTGCGTTTTTCAGGTATTTGTAAAATACTCAATGCATTGATATAGGCTTTAGCTGATGCAATTACAATATCAGTATCAGCTCCCTGACCATTAACAATTCGCCCAGCTTTTTCCAAACGCACAGTAACTTCACCTTGTGCATCAGTACCATTAGTAAGACTGTTAACCGAATATAACTCTAAAGTAGCATTTGATTTTACAATACTTTCTATAGCTTTCAGACTGGCATCAACTGCCCCACTGCCTTCTGCACTGCCCGTTAATTCAGCATCATGAATTCGAAGAGTAACGGTTGCACTCGGTATTTCGCCGGTTTCAGAACATACTTTTAAAGCAATTAATTTAATATGTTCTACTTCGGCATCAACACTAACTTCAGAAATTAATGCCTGTAAATCTTCATCAAAAATTTCATGTTTTTTATCCGCCAGTTGTTTAAAGCGAAAAAAGGTATCATTCAATTCTTCTTCACTACTAAATTCATAACCTAATTCAGTCATACGGCTTTTAAAGGCATTACGACCTGAATGTTTTCCTAAAACCATGCGATTTGCTGACCAGCCTACATCTTCTGCTCGCATAATTTCATAGGTTTCAGGATTTTTTAACACACCATCCTGATGAATCCCTGATTCATGCGCAAAAGCATTGGCTCCGACTATGGCTTTGTTGGGCTGTACGGGGAAACCGGTAATGGATGAAACCAGTTTGGAACAGGTTAGAATTTCACGCGTATCAATCTCTGTGTGGCAAGAAAAAACATCTTGTCTAGTTCGTACCGCCATAACCACTTCTTCCAGAGAAGCATTACCAGCACGTTCACCTAATCCATTTATCGTACATTCAACCTGTCGTGCGCCATGCATAACAGCCGACAAAGAATTGGCAACAGCTAACCCCAGATCATTATGACAATGCACAGAAAAAATGGCTTTGTCAGAATTAGGGATACGATTGATTAAATTCGCTATAGTCGCACCAAATTGATCGGGCACACTATAACCCACCGTATCAGGAATATTTAAGGTAGTAGCACCTGCATTAATCACGGCTTCCAGAATACGACAAAGAAAATCCTCTTCTGAACGACCCGCATCTTCTGGCGAAAATTCGACATTATCCGTATACTTTCGCGCACGTTTAACGGCTTTTACCGCATATTCAATCACCTGTTCCGGCTCCATATTCAACTTGTTTTTCATATGGATAGGTGAAGTCGCAATAAAGGTATGGATTCGAGCAATATTTGCACCTTTCAAGGCTTCTCCCGCTCTATCTATATCCTTATCAAGTGCGCGAGCAAGGGCACAGACAGTACTGTCTTTTATGGTATTAGCAACGGCTTGTACAGCTTCAAAATCACCTATACTGGCCGCCGGAAAACCTGCTTCAATGATATCTACTTTCAAGCGTTCCAACGCTTTACCAATTCTAACTTTCTCATCTTTAGTCATGGAAGCGCCTGGGCTTTGTTCGCCATCGCGCAGGGTAGTATCAAATATAATTAGTTTATCTTTCATGAGAACTCCAGTCATGAAATGTTATCAACAAAAACGTATAGTTTTATACAAAAAAAAGGGGGGATAATTTGGATGTAAACAATGTTTGCCCGCTACGGCAAAATTCTTACTAAAAGACTTAGATTGGTAACCGATGTGACACGCACAGAAGCCATACAGGGCATATGGATTGACTGCTGAGTGGAAGAAGAGTGAATTTTCATGGTGTGTAACTATACTGCAATGTATTGTTTAGCTCAAGTAATGTTTAATATTTTCTATTTTTTCGCTTCTTTCTAAGCAGTAATAATGTAATTAAAGGGCCAGAAATTGCATAACCTAAGGCTATCAAAAACAACATAGTCTGAGGTTGAGCCATAATAAAACCAAACACCAGCATCATCAGAGTAGCAACCACAAAGGGAACTCGGCCTTTTAAATCTATTTCCTTAAAACTGGAATAGCGAAAATTACTCACCATCAATAAACCCGTACTGATAGTTAAGATTAAAATCAAATATTTAATCGATTCTACTTCATAACCATATTCTAAACTTATCCATAGCGCGCCTGCTAAAATTGCAGCGGCAGCAGGACTGGGCAAACCCTGAAAATATCTTTTATCAGCAATTTCTACTTGCGTATTGAATCGTGCTAACCGTAATGCACCGCCAGCAGTATGTACAAAAGCTGCAAACAGACCTAACTTTCCCAAACTTTCAAAAGCCCATAAATACATAACCAAACCGGGTGCCACACCAAATGAAACCATGTCAGACAAGCTATCATATTGCACGCCAAACTCACTCTGAGTATTTGTCATACGAGCCACTCTACCGTCCAGACCATCTAATATCATGGCAACTAATATGGAAATAGCCGCCGTTTCAAAACGACCATTAATGGCAGAAGTTATTGCATAAAAACCTGCAAACATTGCCCCAGTAGTAAACAAATTTGGCAGTAAATAGATTCCACGATGTCGAATAGGTAATTTTTTTTGGGTCATAATATAGAAAAGTTAAGACAGAAGTAGAGTTGCGGATAACACCCATACAGTAACTTAGACAATAAAGTTGAGCAATAGCAAATCTGATATTTTCCTGATTTACAATATTGGTAGGTTAAATTTGTTTATCAAGCGACGCTTGATATCGAAACCCGACATTTTTTTATTTGTCGGATTTCGTTTTTTTCTGCGCATAAAAATCTCATCCAACCTACAAAACCAACTTAATGTAAGGTAACTCGCAGTAAATAAACTACCAATATTGGGAAGGATTTTTGTTTGTCTTTAGTCGTGTAGAAATAGGCGCATAGCCAGCTACGTAACTATTTATACACGACTAAAGACGGACAAAAAGGCCAGCAAAATAGGTGGTTTTTTTATTTCGAATTGTCTAAGATCAATAGCTCTCTGCATTAGACTGTAGGTTGGGTTATCAAGCGAAGCGCTATAACCTAACCCAACAATCTTCCCATTAATCAATGTGTTGCTGGGTTACGTTTTTTCGCTACGCTAAAAAAGCTAACCCAACCTACATTGTTAAGTTATTGTTTATTGAATAACACTTCATTTATTAAGGAAGTATTAGACTGTAGCCCTATTTAAGGGAGATGGAAAAAAATAATCATCCAATCTTGCTGGTCTTTTTGTCCGCCTTTGATCGTGCAACAACAGTTACATAGCCTGCTATCCGCCTATTGCTGCGCGATCAAAGACGGACAAAAATCCTGCCCAATAATGGATGATTATTTATTTCCAGCTCCCTAATGGCTAGTTTCTAACTTGTTTCCTTTAGTTTGACCGATCTCAGCCAAAGTATCAGTAAACCAGGCTGTATCAATATCAAATGGTTTTCCGCCTTTGATACGAGGGAATTCAATAGCACGTAAGACAAAATTCTGGTCATCATCATGTCCAATCACACCTGCTTCCCGTCTGAAAGCACATTCAACAGCCAGATCAGAACACGATTTAATTAAACGAATATCTTCTGCATTAGCGGCAGATGCACGCGCAAAATAGCCTGATTTTTGAATCAAAGTTTTTTCTGCGCCGATCATCTCAGCAAATTGCTCACCAAACCATTTACCAGGATTGACCGCATCTAATTTAACGTGTCCAAATGCATCTCTGGGTACTTCTTGCCCTTTAGATTCCATTTCAGTAACAATAGATTCAAGGCCGGCTCCTTCTGAAACAAAAATATTCACGCAATCAACTTCATCCATAATGCTACGTAGACGTTTGGCTTCTGCTGCAACATCCACTTCCATTTCAGGAATAAAAATACCATGCACTTCATAACTTTCTCGACTTAAGCCTAATTCAGGCAACCAATCACAGTTATCAAGAATTTTACGATACTCCTGAGCAGTTGCAGCCGTTAGCCAACCACAACTCCGCCCCATCACTTCGTGCACAATTAACATGCGAGGGTTAGAATTGTTTTCTGCCACTACATTCTTGAAGAATAGCGCACCCTGCTCTGCCGCTGTCCAAGCCCCTAATGACTGCTTAATAGGGAAGACATCATTATCAACCGTTTTGGGTAACCCGATTACCGTTAAGCCATAATCATTTTCAGCCAGAAATGCAGCTAGATCCGCTGCCGCAGTATTGGTATCATCACCACCAATGGTATGCAGGACATCAACACCATCTTGTATTAATTGGTCAGCTGCAACTTTTTGTGGATCCTCACCTTCTTTAACTAATCCGCGTTTTACACAATCCGCAACATTAGTTAATTTTACCCGACTATTTCCTATAACTGATCCACCAAATTTTTGCAGTAACCCTGCTTTTTCGCGGATTTCAGCGGTAACTTTATATGAATCGCCCAATAAAAGACCTTTATATCCACTACGATAGCAAATAATTTCTACACTAGGGTCAATTTCATTATAGCGTTCGATAAGACTACCAATCGCTGAATTTAAACAGGGCGCTAATCCGCCTGCGGTAAGAAGTGCTACTTTTTTTGGTTTGCTCATAATATAGGATAATAAATTAATAAAATTTTATGTTTTTCAGGATAATATAAAAGTTACCTGCCGCTCCAACATTCTACTTCAATGTAAATAAGCGAGTATATCTTTATGTATTGTAGGTTGGATGAGCGATAGCGTTATCCGACATTTTTTGACGAAAAAGGTTTGATATGCAATTAATGGCCACGTCAATGTGTTTAATCAATTATAACTTTATGTATGTAGGTTGGATGAAATTATCAAGCGAAGCGTGATAACGAAATCTGACATTTGCATAACTAGCAGATTTGGTTTTGGCATTCTTAAAAAGCCCCATCCAACCGACGAAATAATCCAATGTTAATGATTTGTTAAAACAAAAAAAGCCCATCATAAAGATGAGCTTTTTAAACTGTAAAAATACAAATATTAATTTTTAGTTTTATCGACAATTTGATTAGCTTTAATCCAAGGCATCATGCTACGAAGTTTTTCACCCACTACTTCAATAGGATGCTCAGCATTAAGACGACGTCTGGCTGTCATGACAGGATAATTAGTCATTCCTTCGGTAATGAATTTTTTAGCATATTCTCCACTTTGAATATCTGCTAATGCCTTACGCATTGCACGACGACTTTCTTCATTGATGATTTTATCACCCGTTTCGTATTCGCCAAATTCTGCATTATTGGAAATTGAATAATTCATATTGGCGATACCGCCTTCATACATCAAATCTACAATCAGTTTTAATTCATGTAAACATTCGAAATAGGCCATTTCAGGCTCATAACCTGCTTCAACCAAAGTTTCAAATCCTGCTTTAACCAACTCAACTGTACCACCGCATAAAACAGCTTGTTCACCGAATAAATCAGTTTCTGCTTCGTCACGAAAGGTTGTTTCAATAATCCCAGAACGACCGCCACCAATGGCAGAAGCATAGGATAAGCATATTGCTTTAGCTGTACCAGATGCATCTTGATGAACAGCAATTAAATCTGGAATACCACCACCGCGAGTAAATTCAGTCCGCACAGTATGGCCAGGTGCTTTAGGTGCAATCATGATCACATCTAAATCAGCACGAGGTGTGACTTGATTATATAAAATCGCAAAACCATGAGCGAAAGCTAACGCTGCGCCCTGTTTAATATTAGGTTCAATTTCTTCCTTATATAATTGAGACTGGAATTCATCCGGTGTCAATAACATAACGATATCGGCACCCTCTACTGCTGCTGGCACTTCTTTAACCGTTAAACCAGTAGCTTCGGCTTTTGCAACAGAAGAAGATCCAGCGCGCAAACCAACCACAACGTCAACGCCAGAATCTTTTAAATTGTTAGCATGTGCATGGCCTTGTGAACCATAACCAATAATCGCTACTTTTTTAGCTTTTATAATCGAAAGATCAGCGTCTTTATCGTAATAAACTTGCATGGATTTTCCCGTTTTTCTTTTAAAAAATTAAATATACTTCACGCGGTCATGGATGCGGAATTTATAGCGCGTTGATTTTTGTCGATAGTAAGGCACTGAAACGGGCGCATAGCAAGCTACGCAACTGTTTCAGCAACGCAGTCTATCGACAAAAATCAACCGCTAGAAATCCGCAACCATGACCGTGCGAAGGATGTAACCGCGCATTATAACTTTTTTGTCATATGCAATAAATTTATTTTATAAATGCAATCCTTTCTCGCCCCTGGACATTCCCATCGGCCCTGAACGCACAACTTCAATTATTTCATCTTCATTAATTGCTGAAATAAATGCACCTAACTTATCTGATGGCCCGGTCATCTCAATCACATAACTATTAAGGGTTACATCAATAATTTTTCCACGAAAAATATCAGATAATCGTTTTATTTCTTCACGAGATGCTTCAGTTGCCTTAACCTTAACCAACATCAGCTCACGCTCCACATGCACCGCTTCTGCCAAATCAATCAGCTTGACAACATCAATTAATTTGTTTAATTGCTTGGTAATCTGCTCAATAACCTCATCACTTCCCCAAGTTACTAAGGTCATTCTAGAAAGAGTGGCATCCTCAGTCGGAGCCACAGTAAGCGATTCAATATTATATCCGCGAGCAGAAAACAATCCGGCGACACGCGAAAGTGCACCAAATTCATTTTCAATCAAAATTGAAATAATATGTCTCACTATGCAAGCTCCCTGTTAATAGGAGTACCCGGCGCTACTCTTAACTTCATATCATGATGTGATTTTCCGGCCTCAATCATTGGAAAAACATTTTCTGTACGGTCGGTCATAAAATCCATAAATACCAGCTTATCCTTCATAGCAAAAGCTTCTTCTAATGCTGGCCTGACATCTTCTGGCTTTTCTATCTGCATTCCAACATGCCCAAAAGATTCAGCTAACATGACAAAATTAGGGATCGTATCCATATAAGACTCAGAATAACGACTTTCGTAAGAAAACTCCTGCCACTGACGCACCATCCCCATATATTTATTATTTAAATTGATAATTTTGACCGGTGTTTTATATTGGGTAGCCGTAGCCAATTCTTGAATGCACATTTGGATACTGGCTTCGCCTGTTACACAAGCCACTTCCGAATCAGGATGTGCTAATTTAACACCAATAGCAGCAGGCAATCCAAAACCCATAGTGCCGAGTCCACCAGAATTAATCCAACGACGAGGCTTATCGAAATGATAGAATTGTGCAGCAAACATTTGGTGCTGACCGACATCAGAGGTAACAAATGCCTCACCTTTAGTCACTTCATATAACTGCTCGATCACATATTGAGGTTTGATTATTTCACTGTCGCGATCATATTCAAGGCATTGTAATTCACGCCATTTATTCACCTGATCCCACCAGGCAGCCAAGGCTTTTTCATCAACTTTAATTTGACTACCTTTAATCGAATCCATCATTTCTAGTAAAACTGCTTTTACCTGACCGACTATCGGCACATCAACCTTGACTGTTTTAGCAATTGATGAAGGATCCACATCAATATGAATAATTTTGGCATACGGACAAAAATCTTCAAGCTTGCCGGTAACCCGATCATCAAAACGTGCACCTATAGCAATGATTACATCACTTTCATGCATCGCCATATTGGCCTCATACGTTCCATGCATACCCAGCATGCCAACAAATTGCTTGTCTGTTGCCGGATAACCGCCTAATCCCATTAAGGTATTAGTGATCGGATAACCTAATAGTCTTGTAAACTCGGTTAATTCGGCACTGCCTTCACCTAAAATCACGCCACCACCCGAATAAATCATTGGGCGCTGGGCTTTTAATAACAAATGAACCGCTTTTTTTATTTGTCCCGTATGCCCTTTAACAACAGGATTATAGGAACGCATTTCTATCTTTTCAGGGTAAAAATAAGGGATTTTAATATAAGGATCGGTAATATCTTTTGGAATATCAACTACTACTGGGCCTGGACGACCTGTTGTTGCCACATAAAAAGCTTTTTTCATGGTTTCAGCTAAATCATCCAGATTTTTAACCAGAAAATTATGCTTCACACAAGGTCGGGTTATGCCAATCATATCCACTTCCTGAAAAGCATCACTGCCTATGACTGGCGTTCCAACCTGACCTGAAATAATAACCATAGGAATAGAATCAAGATGGGCTGTAGCAATTCCGGTAACCGCATTGGTAGCACCCGGTCCAGAAGTGACTAATACCACTCCTGGTTTACCTGTTGAACGCGCATAAGCATCCGCAGAATGGACTGCGCCTTGCTCATGTCTTACCAAAATATGCTTGATTTTATCTTGATGAAAAAGTGCATCATATAAATGCAATACTGCCCCACCAGGATACCCAAAAAGAAATTCTACGCCTTCATCAATAAGACTTTGAACAACTATTTCTCCGCCACTGAGTTCCACACTAATACCCCAAAAAAACACTAAACCTAAGTTTTAACGAAAAACAAACTTCTCGCTTTTTAATTTGTTATGCAAATACTAAAATTTGCTACACTACAGGCAACTAAATGTAAAATTTATTCCTGTTCTATCAAATAACCGGTCATTTTACTAGGTTATAGAATAAAATTATACATATACTTCGCACGGTCGCGGTTGCAGATTTCTAGCGGTCAGTTTTTGCCAATAGACTGCGTTGCTGAAACAGTTGCGTAGCTTGCTATGCGCCCGTTTCAGCGCCTTGCTATCGACAAAAACCAACTCGCTATAAATTCCGCAACCGTGACCGCGCGAAGTATATATCGTTTCTGTTTAGGTAGCTGGCAATAAATATCCCACCTAATATTGTGCAATATTTTTGTTTGTCTTCTTTATTATATTAACAGGCGCATAGCAGGCTATGTAACTGTTAATACAATAAAGAAGACGGACAAAAGATTAGAAACGCTTTAGCGATTCTTATGCTTTAATGCAAGTAAGATGGGTGGGTTAATTGTTGCAGTTGCCTTACCTTGAGCCTTTGTATCTAAGCCATGAAAACATCACCAACCAGTCAATTACAGGCATTATTAAATCGCCCAGGCTTACTCGTAATGCCAGGTTGCCACGATGCAATCTCTGCAAAACTTTGTGAACAGGCTGGATTTGAATCTGCCTTTATGAGTGGTTTTGCTGTTTCTGCTAGTCGTTTAGGCGAACCCGATGCAGGTTTGATTTCTTATGCTGAAATGCAAAACCAAGGTCAAAATATTTGCAATGCAGTTTCTATCCCTATCTGGGGTGATGGCGATACCGGATTTGGAAACGCCTGCAATATCAAACGAACCGTCAAAGGCTATACCCAGGCCGGTTTTGCTTGCATAATGATTGAAGATCAACAATCACCTAAAAAATGTGGACACACGAAAGGAAAATCTGTAGTCAACCGAGACGAAGCCTGTATGAGAATTCAAGCTGCCGTCGATGCACGTAACGAAGGTGCGGATATTTTGATTATGGCTAGAACAGATGCCAGAGCCACTGACAGCTTAGAAGAGGCCATCACTCGCGCAAAACTGTTTCATGAAATAGGTGCCGACATCAATTTTTTAGAAGCGCCAGAAAGTATTGAGGAAATGCAACAATATTGTTCAAATGTAGGCGGACATAAATTTGCCAATTTGATAGAACATGGTAAAACACCGATATTAGCGCATGACCAACTTGAAGCAATGGGATTTAAAATTGCCGTGTACCCCCTTTCACTATTAAATGTATCAATACTCGCCATGCAAACTTTTCTAAAAGCACTTAAAAATGGCGAAAGCACTGAATTAATGGAATTCAGGGAATTAACCAAAACAGTCGGATTTCCTGAATATTATATTGAAGAAAAAAAATATCGCTTGTAGCACACGATTAGTCAACCAGGAATATAACATGAACCATTTCAGCTTTATTAGTTTTTCTATTCGCTTTCTAGGCGCAATAATTATAGTGCTATTAACTTTTAACCCGAGTAAATACTCCTATTATCACTGGTTAGTTACAGCCATAGAAAAAGCAGAATTTGGTGCAGAGCATGCATTTACTGGCGTAGTTTTATTAATAGGCTGGACAATATTGATAAGATCAACACTAAATTCCCTAGGCGCCATCGGATTAATTCTAGCATCCGCATTGATAGGGACATTCGTCTGGCTATTGACCAGCATGGATCTATTTGATGTAGATTCAACCACAACCATTATCTGGGTTGCTTTGATTTGTCTATCCGTACTATTAGCTATAGGAATGTCCTGGTCACATGTACGTCGACGCTTGACTGGTCAGCTTGATGTGGATGATGTTAACGACTGATCTACTTTCACAGTATCCGCTATATTTTACAGGGCAAACTTGATTAGTTTTTTAGGCTGGGCAGCCTTTATTGTCAGCCTTAGCGTACTCCACAGTATTAGTGGGTAAAAAAACTGCCCGCCCTACCGCGCTCTCTTTAATTTATAGCGTATACATTTCACTCGCCCATTTTCTACTTTAAATATAATACTGGCTATTGTAATGAACAAAGCAAGTAAGAATTAGTCACCACTCACTATAATAGTAACGCACTCATTTTTCCAGAACATCTGCCAGTAAATTATACTAACCCTGTGGCGAGGATAGATTTTCGAGAACTAAGCACACAATCTAACACATTTACTGGGTCGCATAAGTAGCCAAGGCAAATATTAAGGAAAGTCATGCAACACTATAAATTAGCAGTCATTATTGGACGCTATCAAATATCACATGCGGGTCATGAACTATTAAAACGTAAAGCCTTAGAAATTGCTGATCGGGTAGTCGTTATTATTGGCTCTTCCTATCAGGCAAGAAACCCCAGAAATCCATTTACATGGGAAGAACGCAGAGACATGATTCTCTCTACCCTAAGTGATAGCGAAAAAGAACGTACATTTTGTTGCCCCATTCGTGATTATTATAATGATGAACGCTGGAATGCAGAAGTTAAACGCATAGTGAGTGAATACTCAACACAAGATATCGTGTTGGTTGGGCATAAAAAAACAGGTGATAATGACACTTATTACTTAGATAATTTTGCTGATTGGCATTATCTAGGGATAGAATCAATCTATCAAATTGATGCCGCGCAACTAAGAGCCATTTATTTTGAAGCAGAGGATATAGATATTTCATTATCAGCAACCAATGATTTAATCCTGCCCCCGATTAAACAATTTCTGAAAGCCTGGTCATTAAGACCCGATTATCCAGAACTAGTCAAAGAACACAAAAAAATCAAACAAGAAAAAGCCTTATGGAATGGAAGTCCATACGATGTGGTTTTTAGTACAGCGGATGCGATCGTTAAAATAAATGATCATGTTTTACTGGGAAAAAGAAAATATCATCCAGGAAGAAACTTATGGGCAATACCAGGTGGCTTTATCGAACAGCATGAGACAGTGTTGGCTGGCGCTTTAAGAGAATTAAAAGAAGAAACTAAAATAGGCTTAATGAACGAAACCTTGATGAATGATTTTAAATCAGTCAAAGTATTTGATCACCCTAAACGTTCATGTCGAGGACGCTTTATCACCCATGCTCATTTTTTTGATTTAACAGGGGGTAAATTTCCAGTGATTGAAGCCGCAGATGATTTACAGGAAGTGGCCTGGGTTGCAATTAAAAATTTAGTGAATATGGAAGAACAAATTTTTGAAGACCATTTTCATATTTTGAATCAATTTCTTGGTTTTATTGCCTATTAAATGATGAGGGTTATTTTTAAAATTAATTAAATCATGCAACCTGAATTACCCATAGCCGAATATAAATTCACTTATCAAGTGCAAGAATCATTTACCCTACCAGCCTGCTCCGGCACATTATGGCACGGTATATTTGGACGCGCATTAAAGGAACTGGTCTGTGTCACCCATATGGATCAATGTGATGCCTGCATGTTTTTATACCAATGTGATTACCCCTATTTGTTCAGAGGTCCACGCCCACCCGACAGTGAAATCATGCGAAACTATTCAACGATACCACTGCCGCATATCTTTCGTTTTGACACTATGTCAGAGCAGTCACTAGCAACGGACGATCATTTTACAATAAGCATGGTTTTGGTCGGTTCGGCAAACGAAAAATTAGCCGTCATCATAAGAGCCATGTATGCCGCAGGTATTAATGGCCTAGGCAAAAAACGCAGCCAATGTAAACTTATTGATGTCAGTCAAATCGGCCCTCAACAACAAGCCATCCAGCTTATGGATGAGGGTCAAATCACCAATAACGCTTTACCTTTAATCCCAGACATACCCAATACACCCAAACAACTGCAATTAAAATTCCTGACCCCCTACAAACCATCCGGCAAAACCAAAGAACCTCAATTGGATATTGACAGATTCATCATGGCAGTTGTTAGACGCATATCCTTATTGCAATATTTTTATACAGGTAAACAACTAGAAGCTGATTTTCGCCAACTTAAAGAAAGTAGCACGTCACTCTCTATAATTAACCCAGAATTACAATGGCAATCTTATCAACGATATTCTGCAAGCCATGGTAAGACAATTGATACTAGTGGCTGGCTGGGCAACTGTGAATTAAACCTAGATGATAATGATTGTTTATGGCCTTATTTATATCTGGGTCAATACCTTGGTGCGGGTAAAAATGCCAGTATGGGGTTTGGGAGATATTCAATTAAAATAACTGATGCAGAAGTATAAACTGGAAAACATTAAAAATAATTCCTGTATATATTTCGTGCGTTCACGGTTTATTCAAGGAGCAAGATTGGCAAAAAAAGCAAGTAAGAATGTATCCACTATAAAACGCAGGGCAACCGTCACTGATATTGAACTAACGGGTAGCCTGGTGTAGCGCAGCGAAATCCAGGAGGAATGGTACGACTGACCCCGGATTCCGCTACGCTACATCCAGGCTACATTGATGGCATGTCTGAGTGGCTGTCGGCCTCCATTTTCCCCTGGAATTTATTGCGGATACGTAAGAATGTATATTTTTTCCATTCCTTACTGACAGATAACTTGAAACTTCCGTTTACCGCTCACTATATTGATAAACATTAACAACTCCTTTCGTACAAAATTTCAAATTCTCGTTACAATCAATTCAATATAATAAATATTTTCCCACAATCTATTCTATAAAGGTAAGCTCCATGTCTACACATATAGAAATCAACACTCCCGATCAACTTTTTACTTCATATTAATGCTTTAACGCCTTTGTTACTAAAGTCTTTACTTTTTAGCTTAATTTTCCAGATGGTCAGAAACGTTCATGCAAAATACGAATAATTAAAATATGATCGTCCTCGATCATATAAATAATCAAATGCTTTTCATGTGGATGAATTCTTCCCGTTCACGATAAAGTTTTGGATTATCTGCTAAAAACTGGCACTTGGCTTTTAAGGCTTGCTGATACAATTCCGCTTGGCGTTCGCCATGATTTAAAAAGCCATAACAATAAATATCTATTAAGTCATTTTCAATTTCATTAGAAAATATATACCCACTCACAAATCATTATCTTTCAATCTATTACGTGCTTCCTCAATAATTTCATCAAATGATTTATTACTCTTACCACTCTCCAATCCTTGTGTAATAGCCATTTGTAATACCTGAATTTTATTGCGATTTTCTTGATCTTGTCGAATTAAATCTCGAATGTAATCACTTGTATTTGAATATGTACCTGTATTAACTTATGCTTGAACCCAGTCTTTCATCGGATCAGGAACAGAAATATTCATTGTTGCCATCATTATCACCTGCTTAATAAGTTACGCTGATAGTAATGACATACTTTGCCAAAGATTGCCAATAATCTTTAGGTTACCTAATTTTAAAAAAACTGATAAAGAAAAGAGATGATTATGTGAATCCACCAAACTAACGACTAATTCTTCCAACTCATCGTTAGTCATAACCTTAACCCACATTTTTTCAACCTGAAATTAATGTAAAAAACACTGACCAAAATCATATTTATACTACAACGAAAAAAATAACCACCTACTTTCAATACTAGGTTACACTAACGCCAACTCTATATTAATATATACAACCAGAAATATCATTTTGAACGACAAAACAAAAGATTTATTATGGGTCTCGCAACATTGACTATTAAGATTTTTATTAGATATTGTAATAACATTTCCTGTAACAAAACAGGAGCAATTCAATGAATATTAATCTTCCAAACCAACCGCACGAATACTCACGCCGAATTTTATTAGTCGTAACCGGCCTAACCCCCCAAATTGTCACAGAAACCTTGTACGGTTTAACCGTAAACCAAGACCTGCCATTTATCCCCACCGAAATTCATTTAATCACAACAACAGATGGTGCAGACTCAGCCAAAGCCGCTTTACTGGGAGTCGGCAATGATACGGGCTGGATACAGCGTTTTTGTAATGAATATAGCTTTAAAAACATCCAGTTTAATGAACAAAATATACACATCATCTGCGATACAGAAGGCGAATTTATAAACGATGAGCAGTCCACACAACATAACCAAATAGCCTCTGACTTTATTACCGAAAAAGTCCGTCAACTGACTGAAGATCAAGACTGCGCATTACATTTATCCCTGGCTGGTGGACGAAAAACCATGAGTTTTTACGCTGGTTATGCCTTATCGCTATATGGTCGCCAACAAGATCGTTTATCTCATGTATTAGTTAATAAACCATACCAGACCAACGAGAATTTCTTCTATAAACCCTTAATTCCAGAACGTATTCAAATTAATGGCAAATTCCACAGTACCAATGATGCCAAAATAATACTGTCAACAATTCCATTCGTTCGAATGCGAGATTATGTACCTCATTTATTATTAAGTGGTCATGCGGGGTTTCAAGAAACCATTCAGGCAATACAACGTGCCTTTGAGCCACCAGAGATCATTATAGATTTGCCTGAACAAACGATTACTTTGGGCAATAGTAAAATTGCATTGGATAATGCTGAACTAGCTTTATATCTACTATTTTGCGAGCGCAAACAAAAGAAAAAGCCACCTCTTGCATCCAATAGTTCGGAATTTGATAGTGACTATCTAAAAACCTACGGTAATCTTGCCGGAGAATTTAGCGGACACTTCGATAGAGCTGAAACGGTATCAGAAAAAAATAAAACAGTTAAAAAGTTCTCATCTACAAAATCAAAGTTACATCGAAAAATAAAAGAAGGTCAGACACTTGGGGAAAATGCGGCACTTCCCTATTATATTCAAACCATTGATGTGGAGGGCAAATCAGCTTATGAAATGGGTGTTCCTTCATCTCATATTAAAATTCATTACCATTAACCCCAATCAGGTATTCCAATGACATATTACGCTTATCTCTTTGAAGCTCATACCATACAGTCTTATATCTTTAATAGCGGTAAACTGGCAGAAATGGTAGGTGCCAGTGAAATTCTGGAATACCTTATCAGTGAAGGCGGACCACTGGACACTGTTTTAGAAAGCATGGAAATTGCTAAGGATGACCAACTTCAGTTTTCGTTAAGAGGTGGCGGTGGGTTTTATGTGTTTGTGCCTAATCAGGAAGATGCCCAGTTATTACAACAAGCCTGGAGTTTAATTACCAATGCAGTAGCTCCAGGACTTGAATATTCTCACTGTATCGCAACTGATATTTCAATGCGAACAACCATTAAAAAAGGGACGCATCAACTACGCCAGCAACGAAATCAACCACAGGCTGTTTTTCCTGAAATTGGCCCCTGGATAAGACGTAGTCCAAGAACAGGAACAGCGGCTGTCGAAAACCATTATGAAGCAGGAGAAAAAAAGGTCTGGATTGACAAAGCATCAAAAATTAAATGGCAAGACAACTATAGATTAGGTAAAACCTTAACCGCTAAATTTCTAACAGAGCAACAAATACAAGATTATGAGTTTCCTCGAAACTTGGAATATGATGAGGGGCAATTCCCCTATCAAAATGATAATCATATTATCGGTATTATTCATGCGGATGGAAACGGATTAGGAGAAATCTTAATAGGTTTGTCTAATGAACTGAAAGATTCAGAGCAGTATGCCTCTGTGTTTTTCGAACTCTCTAAAAAAATTGATAGTGCGACCCAAAAAGCAGCAAAACAAGCCTTACAACCGATTCTTGATGCTGCCAAAGAAGAAGCTGATAAGCGTAATCATCGAAAAATGTTAATTCCTGCTCGCCCATTAGTTCTGGGGGGAGATGACTTAACTATCATCGTACGCGGTGATTTGGCACTGGACTATGCTGATAAATTTTTACAATGCTTTGAAGAACAAACAAAAGTTGCATTAAAAAAATTACATAATCAATACCCCAACATTATTCCAGAACAAATGACAGCCTGTGCGGGTATTACCTTACTAAATTCTAGCAAACCGTTTTCAATGGGCTATGGATTAGCTGAAAGTTTATGCGCCGCCGCCAAAGACACTTCTCGCAAACTCAAAAAACAAACCAAAAGTAAAATAATTCCAGCCAGCCTTTGTTTCCATCATGTCACCAGTAGCCTGATTGAAGAATATAATTTACTTCTCAGTCGTGAATTAACAGCACATATTGATAATACACACTACCAATTAACCTTGGGAGCCTATGGCACAGGAGGATTTTCAGAAGGACTGCCTCCCTTTGCAGAACTCAGAAAACTGAAAAATATATTTAGTCAAGAAGAGACAGCACAAGGTTCCACCCGCCAACTCTTAACCATGTTACACCATGATATAAAAGAGACAAAACAGATATGGTACCGCTGGCGTAAAGCCATGGACAACAATATGCTGAAAACAGAAAAGGATAATCATCTAGTAGAATTTGATAACGCTAAATCCAATTTACTAAATCAACCTCAAAATAACGATGACTTGCCCTTTGTTGAGACTGTCATTAATACCAATGAAAACGGCTACAAAACATTTTTGGGAGACTTATCCAGCTGGTTAGCAGTAACAGGAGGAGCAGAATAATGACTAATAATATATTAATCCTCAATCTGAATATCACTAGCTATTGGCATCCAGGCACTGGGCGAGGCGGCGGTACAAATGTTGATGCGGTAGCGAACAATAATGAATTTAACCTACCCTTTATTGAAGGTCGTCAACTAAAAGGCTTATTACGTGATGCCGTCAATAGATTACAGCAATGGAATCAATTAGAAAACTTTGAGAATCCAGTAGAATTCCTATTTGGAACTCGAAATGCAGAAAATAAAGTAACCCGAGACACCACACAGCAAGGTAAATTACATGTGACAAATGCCACATTACCTTTAGCGGTTCAGCAATGGCTATCCCAAACAGCGCAGAACGCAGAACGACAAGAGTTATTTCGTGCGATATACAGTACAGCCATTGAACATGAAAGCGGAATCGCCTTACAAAAAAGTTTACGCGGTATACAAGCTGTAATCCCACTGACTTTACAAGCAGAAATTGAATGGGTGAGCCAATCCCCCGCTGACACTATTGAATGGCAACCACTTATTCGCAGCGTACTACCACTTATACGAGCTGTAGGCAGTCAACGCAGTCGTGGTTATGGACGAGTCCATATAACAGCGGAGCCTTCTTCATGAAATTTTACAAAATCATTTTAACCCTAGTGGAAGATGTCATTATCAGTGAACGTGCTACAACCGTTGGAGGACATCGCTCATTGAATTATATTCCCGGATCAAATCTCCTCGGTGCCTGTGCGGTTTCCATTTACAATGATTTAAAAACAGCTGAGCAGTTTAAGATATTTCATTCTGGCAAAGTACGCTTTGGTCATGCATTACCTTTGTCAGCTTCTGGAGATCGTAGTTTGCCCATGCCTTTTGCCTGGCATACGATTAAAGGCGGCCCTGAACATGTAAAAAAGCATGGTTTGGATCAAAAAACCTTGATCTCAACTGAGGTTTATAATTTAATTCAAGCCCCAGATGCGATTCAAAAACAACCAAAACAACTACGACAAGGGTATATTACCCAATGTCTTGAAGTGATGAACCCAAAAACCAGTCTACGCATGAAAACGGCGATTGATCCAGACACAGCCCGCGCAGCAAAAACACAATTATTTGGTTACCAGGCATTAGTCGCAAGACAACAATTTAGTGCCACACTAATTATGGATGAGATTGACGAAGCCCTGGAAGAAAGCATTACCAACGTGTTTTCAGGCCAAATCTACCTAGGGCGATCTCGTTCCGCACAATATGGCAAAGTGAATTGCCAAATAATAGCTGACCAGGCTGCTGAAGTTTTCCCATCAGATACAACCGAATCATCCATCTGGCTAATATCCGATCTAGCGTTACAAGATCAATACGCTCAACCCGTGTCTTCAAACACCATAAATTCAGCGCTTGCAGACTGCGGCTTACCTGATGCAAAAGTAGAATGGGAGCGCAGTATATTACGTTATCGTCGCTATAGCCATTACAACAGCACACGTCGAAAATATGATATGGAAAAACAGTTAATCGAAAAAGGCAGCATCCTAACCGTTACCACAAACGCTGCATTAACCGAGCAACAAATTAACCACTTACAAGCAGGAATAGGCTGTCATAGAGAAATGGGGATGGGGCAAGTCATTATTAATCATCCACTATTAAACAACAAACATCCACAAGCTCTCAACGAATTCCAAGAATATAGTGAAGATCTTAAACCAGCAAAACCCAAACCAAATGATAAATTGGTTCACTGGTTAATAAGCCGCACTAATAAAAAAACATCCATTCATAACGATCACGCCATTGCCGAAAAATATGCAAATTTGTTGCCTGATTTATATAAAAAGGCGAAACGCTATACAGGTCTACAAAATCATCAAACAATAGGGCCTTCTGCAACACAATGGTCGGCAGTAATGGAGCTAGGTAAACAAAATCCTGCTGACCTGAGTAGACTCAAAAATGATCTATTTGGTAGTGGTGATAACGAACAAGACAAAAACCTCAACATCATTTGTCGAACAAACGATGTGGACTGGTCAGTCACGACATTTGACAAGGGAAAACAAACCACTTTTCTTACATGGTTACAACAAATGCTAGACCGCGAAGAAATGCAACGACCCGGTGAGGTAATCAGCATTATTGCACGTAAAGGCATCAACACAGTTAAACAGCAAACCGGAGCCCATCATGACACCTGAGTTATCTTGCCTGCATCTGGCGCGCTTTACACTACAGGCTGAAACTGCATTTTCCATCAACAGTGGACTGAGTGATCAAACCTTTGACAGTCTGCTCGTACGTGATGCAAATGGCTTACCGACAATCCCTGGCACTTCATTGGCTGGGGTTCTACGTCATCAAATAAGTGCGTATGTTCCTACGAAAGAAGAACAGCTAATAGTACAGCGTCTATTTGGTTATGCAAATCCTGATGATACTGGCCAAATGTCTCGTGTACAGATTAGCTGGGGTTGTATTCACGATAGTTATGATCAGCCAATAGAAGGTCGATTGGAACAACTCAATGACACACTGTTAGATCGACTGGCACAAGATCATCCCTATCACCGCGAACGAGTGCGTATTAATCATAAAGGCGTTGCACAGAAAGGTGCTAAATTTGATGTCACCGTTATTCCCAAAGGCTGCCGTTTCAGTTTTGAGTTAAGTTATTGGGCGGAAGAAATTCAAAACCTGGAAGCTGATACAGATTGGTCATTGATTCTCAAATTATTGCACAAACCAATACGACTGGGTTCCAATATCCGTAGTGGACTGGGCTGCTTTAAATTCATCGCTTTGTATACTGACCAGTTTGATTTTAAAACCGCAGATTACAAACGTTACAGCAATTTAAAACCTGATCTGGCAGACACACAACAGCTTAAGCAACAACTCATTGATTCTAACCCGACTGATGCTATTGAAGTCACACTCAATTTAATACCAGAAGACTTTTGGCGTTTTGGGCAAGTTGGAGAGCCATTAAAACCCAGCATAAAAAAACCCGATGTGGTTCCCATGATAGAACCTATCATTAACTGGAAAGGACATAAAGCAAGCATCGAAAAAGGCATTGTTATTATCCCGGGCAGCTCAGTTAAAGGCGCATTGGCGCATCGTGTGCAATTTCATTATAACTGTATATTATTGCAAAACAGTGATAACCCTGTTGAAACACATAAACAATTACTTGATGATGCGAGAAATGATCAAACTATTGAAAACATACTGTTTGGATTTGCCCGTGATAACGATGAGAATAATAAAACATCAGGACAGGCAGGCTTACTATTCTGTAATGATGTTTACTGCGATGACCTTGAAAAAAACTCCAACGATGTTGCCCATTTTACCCATAATAGTCTAGATCGGTTTACAGGAGGCACCCGAAATAAAGTACTTTATATGGAAGAATTAATCTGGAAAAAGGCTTTTTCCTTCAAAATATGTATTGATGAGGCGCGTGCTAAACAGTTTGAACAACAAAACCCAGAAAAAATGGCACATTACAAACAAGCTTTACAAGCGACTCTTGAAGATCTGGTCAGTGGTCGATTGTCATTAGGCGCAGGAGCCAGCAAAGGACATGGCTATTTCAATTGTGAGAATAGTCAAGCAATCCAGTGGTCAAAACCTGGCTTGCAGTGGATAGGAGAAAAACAATGAAAACTGCCTTAGAACTCTATCAAACCGTACGTCAGCAATGTAAATTGCCTTATATGCCAAAACTCAGATCTGGCAAAATCCATCTTGAGAGTTATAAACAAGACCCCACTGTTTCAATATCATTACTACACTATATTAAAGATTTTCCATCTGCTTGTGGCTGGCTCTGTTATCAATCAAAAACCTTGAGATTTGAACATCAGCCACTCTTACCCTTAGCAGATGAAAATGTCGGTTACTTGTTACAAGGTGAACTATACAATGAAGATAACAAAAAAAGTTTACATATTCGCCAAGGGTCTGAAGGTGAATGCATTGTCACTCTATTCAGCGAACAACTAGATAACCTTGGAGGGTTATTGGAAACAGTCAGTTATATCGCTATACCCAATGATGAGACTCCAGAACAGGAATCAGAAAAGCTGTATTACAGTATTTACTGGGAAGCGATAAAAAACCAGGGCTATCAACGTTGTACCAGTCGGTTTATTGGCTTTAAAGCCCCCAAACAAATGGAGAACAAAAGCCATGTCTGATCTACTACTGCACTCAATTACTGCACCTTATAATTTTGTCCCTCTATCAGCTTATGTCTATAGCCCAGAATGGCAAGACCAAGTGAGTCATGATATTCCTCTGCTAGAAGGCATTAGTGGCACATTACAACTGCACATCCAGACTTATACACCTTTATTAATTGGAACCTCTAATGATGAAGGAAACGAGATCAGACCCTTTCGATTACCCGATGGAAAACTAGCAATTCCTGGCTCTAGTTTACGAGGAATGATTCGGAATGTATTAGAAATAGCCAGTTTTGGAAAAATGCGTCTGGTTGATGACCAACGCTTTGGAGTGCGTGATTTACAGGCACCCTTTTATCAAAAACAATTAACACAAAAATCAGCTCACAAAAATTATAAACCGCTAAGTAAAGCAGGTTGGCTACGGTTTGAAGATGATACCTGGTCAATCACACCATGTGAGTATGCGCGCATAGAACAGAACAAACCGCGATTTGGAACCTGTCTAAAAGATTGGCAACCCAGTCCTTGGGCATCAGTACTATTAGGTAAAAGGCCAGAAGCTGAACTAAAATATTCACGCTGGAAAAAAAATGGCGGTACATTAAATGTAAAGTTTGAAGCGGATGAAGCTGACTTTCATCCGCACAATCGTGGAAACCAGCTCTATTACGCAGCTGTTACAAAGCTAGGTAGTGGTTCTTTTCAAGGTCAATTGGTATTTACGGGACAACCTGGCCCACAAAAACACATGGAATTTATTTTTCATCATCAAGAAAAACAATCATTCTCTGTACCTGACAATATTATGCGTGATTTTTTGCATATCTACAGTGAAAGTAAACATTGGCAGTATTTGCAAAAAAACCATTTCCCACTCGGTATACCCGTATTTTATCTTGAAAACAATAACAGTCAGATCAAATCACTCGGTCTGTCACAAATGTACCGTATAGCCTATAAAAATAGCATTCACGATTTAATTAAACAGCGTAACACAAGCCACACTGACAATAATTGTCGAGATTTGGCAGAGTTGATTTTTGGTACGGTAGACGAAGACCAAGGTACAGACAGTCTTAAAGGACGGGTTAGCTTCTCTCATGCTATTTGCACTTCCGATGCAGAAACGGAAAAAAGACCAGAAGAAACCATACTCAGCAGCCCAAAACCCACTTTTTATCCCAATTATATTGTTCAAGATCATAATAAGGGGAAATTGATCGGCAACGAATTTAAGACCTATGAAGAAGATAAAGCGGTTATTCGAGGCTGGAAACGATATCCAGTGCGGCCTTTAGAGCAGGTCGATGTTCCAACTCTTGACCAAGAGCAACGTAAAAGTGGAGCCTGGGTTAAATTATACCCGATAAAAAACAATCTGAAGTTTAGTGGTAAATTGCGTTTTCATAATCTGCACCCACTGGAATTGGGCGCTTTAGTCTGGTTATTGAATTGGGGAAATAATGACCAACTACGCCATAATATCGGCATGGGTAAACCCTTTGGATATGGCCAACTCAGCATTTCTATTAAAGAAACAAAAAGTACTCTACTAGCGAATAATAAAGAAAATTATCCGTCTCTTTCTCTCCAAGATTACCGCCTACAATTTCAACAACATATGGATAAAGTTGTTAAAACTAGTCTGCATGTTCCATCAAAAACCTGGCTTGATACCCCGCAAATACAACAGCTAATGGCTATGGCTGACCCTCAACAAGCGCCAGGGCAAGTAAAAAAATTAAAACATCTTGATTTACAAGGTGAAAATGGCAATCAGTTTGTCTTGGCAAAAGGAGGACGCAAAAACCCCAAACTAGTCTTGCAAGACTATATACCGCATCAAAAAAAGCAATCGGCACAACAAACAGTCGAATCTAAATGGTTAAGCGAAAAAAGGCAACAACTGGCAAAAATTGCAAAAGATACGCCTGAAAAAATGTTAGGTACCAAAGGCTTGGCACAAGCGTGGCAAGAAATAGAGGATAATTCACTGAAAGCAGCAGTACGAAATCTCATCAAAACAGAATGGATTGATAATGACTGGTGGGAAAAACCAAATGGTAAATCAAAAAAACATGCCCGTGCCATCTATGGAGATGATCAATGACCACCTGGTTTGTCAGTCGACACAGCGGAGCAAAACAATGGGCCCAGCAGCAAGGATTGCAAGTTGACCAGCAAGTCAGCCATTTAGATACTGATGCGGTTACCAAAGATGATTTGGTTATTGGTACTTTGCCCGTTAATCTGGTTGCTGAAATTAATATTAAAGGAGCCCGATACTTACATTTGGTATTGCCGCTAACAGAAAAATTGCGCGGCAAAGAAATTTCAGCAAACATAATGACCCAACAAGGCGCTAAATTAGAAGAATACCAAGTTCAGCATATTCCACACATTTCAATAGAAGAAGGAAATAATTAATGAGTATTATCTCAATCATGACGGGAGACTTGATCACTGCAATTGCCAATTTTATGGGCATTGTAGCTACTACCTTAGCGGCTATCTTTTCTGGATTAAACTATTTTGGTGAAAAAAGGAAAGAAGATTTAATCACTATTCAAATGGTTGCTGAAGATGACAAAGCTATTTATACTTTCCCCAGTAAAATCAGACGAAAAAACCTGACTCGAGCCGAAGTAATGGGAATGGTAGGTACAGTAACTATTGATGGCAAAAGATATGACATTGCCTATTTAAGCACTAATAAATTTTATCTGGAATTGGAAAATGCTCAAATAAACAGTCATACAAAGGAAATAAATATTATCTATACGCCTGACGAAGCAAAATGCTTTAAATTCATTCAAAAATAATGTTAGAATTAAGTTTGTATCAATCTTTGATTGATACAAAAATCATATAAAAAATCGCTAACTCTAAAAAGGCAATTTGATGGGTCAAAAAATGTACTGCACTATTTTGATTTATAAGGTTTTTTTGAGGTCGCCAGGGTTCGAACCCCTACCTGATTAATAAGGTATTAAGACCATATCTGTGTTTGCCACTTTGTACATATTTGCGGTTCGAACCCCTACCTGATTAATAAGGTATTAAGACAGATATATCGTTGAACTGCCCAAACCACATCCCGTTCGAACCCCTACCTGATTAATAAGGTATTAAGACTTACTGAGAACAATGGCATATGCAATATCTGCATCGTTCGAACCCCTACCTGATTAATAAGGTATTAAGACAAATGAACAGGACAGTGTAGGAAAAGTATGAGGTTACAACCCCAACCGGATTAATAAGGTATTATGACTTAGGTTATTTGATATTAAGCTAAAATTGAACCGTTCGAACCCCTACCTGATTAATAAGGTATTAAGACTGATAGAATAGGGTTCTTGTAATTAAATTCATTGTTCGAACCCCTACCTGATTAATAAGGTATTAAGACAATCATCCGTGGTCTTTATTTCTAATAACAGGCCGTTCGAACCCCTACCTGATAATAAGGTATTAAGACCTACTTGTTTAGTTCTAAGAAGAAAATTGAACCGTTCGAACCCCTACCTGATTAATAAGGTATTAAGACCTTATAAAAAATTCCATGTTTTCACAAATTTGTGATACTTGGAAATATCGCGACAATGTCGACTGGTTTCAGCAAAATTTGTCGATAAATACTGACTTTGGAAGCAGCAGCCAAAGAATATGAACAGCTGTTATCTGGCTACAATGATACAAATATCGAAGCAGAAGCATTTTCAATTAATAAAAAGGATTTAAAACATGCCATTAAAATGTCTAAAACCAAAGTCACATGATAAATTTTGTTAGAGTCAATAGGGTGAACCAGGTTATGTTTTTCAGTAATTGTGACCACCGATTCTGGAAGACTAAAATATGTTTTAGCACCCAGCAATTAAGTATGAGCTATAAAAAACATTGTTATAGCTCATAAAATACTTTATTCTGAGCTATAAAAAAATATTTATTGCTCATGACAAATCAAAATTACTGGAACTGGCAGCAAAAAGACTGGCCAAAATTTACCTATAATCCTGGCAAAATAGCGGCTATGGAACAGTCTTTCCTGCAACAATCGGGGTTATCATTCGGCATTTCAAAGCATATTTCGTCAGCAGAAAAAAACCATCTTATTATTAGTCTTATCAGTAATGAAGCTTTAAAAACTTCCGAGATTGAAGGTGAAATTTTAGATAGAGATAGCTTGCAATCTTCCATTAAAAAACATTTTGGATTTAAAGCCCCCTTAACCCTAGATAAATCAGTTGGATCACGGTTTCTAGCACAAACTATTGATTCCACAGCACTTCAAAAAAATCCCACCTAACCGAATGGGTGAGGCTAAGATTTTTTCAAAGCACTGTGAAACCAATAGCTTGCACTATAAATCCGCGCCCAACTGATTTTTCTAGGTTAACGCACAACCATCCAGCAGAGAGTGGCATTGCTGAAATGATGATAGATTTGTATCACCATTATGATGATCCTTTAACTCATCAAGCTCTATACGCCTGGCATGACATGCTGATGAATGGACGACGTGATCTGCAAGATATCGGCTACTATCGCACGCATAATGAACCCATGCAGATTGTTTCAGGCTCTTATCATAAACAGATCATTCACTTTGAAGCCCCTCCCTCAAAAGACATTATTACGGAAATGGAAGGCTTTATCAGCTGGTTTAACCAGTCAGCTCCCAAAGGAAAAACCCCCTTATCACCCTTGATACGAAGTGGAATTGCCCATCTCTATTTTGTATCCATACATCCCTTTGAAGAGGGTAATGGGCGTATAGGTCGTGCATTGATTGAGAAAGTTTTAGCACAACAGTTAAAACAGCCTACATTGATTGGAATATCCCAAGTTATCAATGATAAAAAAAAGCTGTATTATCAGGCTTTAGAAAATCAAAACAAACATAATGAGCTATCAACATGGTTAGATTACTTTGCTGAAATGGTTTTGGAGGCTCAACAATATACAATTGATCAAATAGAATTTATTATTAAAAAAACCAAATTCTTTGATCAATTTAAGGAGCAGATGAATGAACGCCAGCATAAGGTGATAATTCGTATTATGCGAGAAGGGCTTAAAGGTTTTGAAGGCGGACTGAGTGCTAAAAATTATACCGTGATTGCCAATACATCAGCTTCAACAGCAACACGAGATTTAAATGATCTGGTTAAAAAGAAAATACTCATTCAAACAGGTTCACGGAAATCCACTCGTTACTGGCTGTCTATTTGATATAGCAACTGAACCGATAAATTGTTTCACGCTCTGCGTGGTAACACATACCCTGACGCTCCAGCGTCAAGAACATAAAACATCCTAATCAATTCAAAGGAATCAAATAAATAAAAATAAGTATTAAAATACGTATCCGCTATAAATCCCAGGGGGAACTTGAAGACCGACAGCCACTCAGACATGCCATCAATGTAGCCTGGATGGAGCGTAGCGGAATCCGGGGTCAGTCGTATCATTCCTTCCCAGCGCGGTAGGTTAGGGTGACGACAGGAATCCAAACCTTTTCAAAAAAGGTCATTGAAATGCATTATCCTAGATAAATCAGTTGGATCACGGTTTCTAGCACAAACTATTGATTCCACAGCACTTCAAAAAAATCCCACCTAACCGAATGGGTGAGGCTAAGATTTTTTCAAAGCACTGTGAAACCAATAGCTTGCACTATAAATCCGCGCCCAACTGATTTTTCTAGGATTATCGACGAGCCGAAATCAATGCTAGAACGTATTTTTTTACGGTAAATTGGCTACGTGTAAAAAACATTATTAACGGATGAGATTGATATATTGAATAAGGTGAACAAGACATTTGGCAACGTCGTTTTTGGGAACAGCTTATTGCTGATGAACTAGGTTATGAAAATGATCTGAATTATATTTACTATAATCCTGTATTACACAGGTAAGTTGGGCAAGCAGTAAACTAACCTTATTCTACTTTCATCGATATATTTCTAATGATGTATTAAAGTCTAATTTGGGTAGTCATAATGTACATATTGCTTAAATTGAATAGAGAAAGAGGTTTGTTTGATGTTGGGCTATTATTTCTTGAATAATCTATTATCAAATAAAAAAGCTTCAATATTGACCAAGCTCACGACATGCATATCGGGATGCAATGGATTGATTAGGGTATTGTATTCCCTGTCGATCACTGCTGAAAGAACATTAACAAGCAATGATGATTTTGATTTAAGCCAATTAGTTCCAATACTAGCTAATCGTTCTGGCGCGGGGTAATTACGCCAATTTTCTGGAAGAGCTCCTATTTCCAAGGTTTCCCTATTGATGCTATCCGGCACATGCAATTCTGCCAGACTCAAATCATCTGGCATTAGTGCCAATGGCATGTGAACCATAAATTCAAGTGCAGCAAGAGAACGGCTATTTGAAGTATAAACAACAGGGTGATTTACATTATTCCAGCGACCGCCATATATCCTGGCACCTATACCCGTTAAATCATTAATGTATTCAGTTTGACTAATACGATAAAGTTTAATCACGAATAAACGCCGAACTGAATACGCCCTAACTCCTCCAATACCAATTCAGTACCAAACCCTGAATTCATCAATGTTATTGGGCATTTTCCAGAAAATACCTGGTGAGGTGTGTTTAACCATAATAAAAAACTTGTTTGTTCCTGAAAAACCTCAAGCCCCTTAGCCAATACCGCTGCAACATGCAATACCTGCTCCGATACTGCTGGAGTTAAATATTGATCTGAACTATATCGTTGCAAGGTTCTTTCACTCATCGGTAATAATTCTGCTACTTGTTTCCAGGAAAAAGAGAGGTGCTCAGCTAAATGTGCTAGCGCATTTTTGGTAATACCTTTATAACTAAGTTCCACTAGATCCATTTTATTTTCAAGTTTGATACCTAAAGTTTTCTCTCCACCTAAAATTTCACCTAGCTGTTGTAATTGCATTTTAATCTCTGTTTAACATTTGTCTTAAATATATAGCCATATGTCACTCAGGTCAAGACAGATCTCAATAGAAATCTCGCAAGCTTGCCAAGACTGCTTATTTTGTTTTTTACGGGCACACTACTACCTCGTCTTTAAACAGCAACGAGGTACATATTGTGAAATTAACCCGTTTTTTCCGCATGACCTGGCTACTTCAACTTCTTGTCGGCGTAGGATTATTTGTGCTTTCATTTCTGATTGAAAATCAGGTTTTTCAAGCTTTTATGAACGCGCCTATTATTGCCTTATTTTTAGCCTTAGCTTTAGAGCTAGGCAAAGCGGTGGCAATTATCTGGCATCGTTACTTAGGCTTACAACAGGATTATGCCTATCCATTAATCACACGTTCAATTTCTGTAGTCTTTCGTTTTGGCTTGTTATTGCTATCCGTATTGTGCTCATTACTCTATTTATCTCAACAACTGGACAGACCTTATTTAAAAGAAATACGAGCCCAGGCATTACAACAGATAGAAACTGAAACCAGCAATGAACGCCAACGCCTACAAACGAATAATGCCACACACTTTGCCAGCCTACTTTCTCGCCAGCGCGTTGAAGTTACTGAAATGAAAGCCATTCAACAGTCACGGATTACCCAATTGGAAAAATGGCTACATAACGAAATGAATAATGTGGTTAATGGGTTTTTCCAGGGGCCTCGTTACCAGGCGTTTGAACAACAACTTTTCACTCAACAAGCTAAAAATCAACAGCATTTGAATACATTGGCTAAACGCCATGAATCAGAACGTTCCAGTCTACAAGCTTCACAAGATCATAACTTACTGAAATTAAAGCAACTGGCAGAACAACAACGCCAAGCCGTTTTAGACAATGATTATGCGACTGATGAACGGGTTAACAATAATTTGATTGTGGCCTTTTTACAAGTTTCTGAAACAGTATTTAACCTAACTGTTCACCCCATGCAATTTGTATTTTTGTTTTCTATTTTACTTAGCTTGTTGATGGAGTTAGGTATTATTCTTGCTTTTGATACCATTACGGTGGCGGTTATTCCTGCGCTTAAAGCCCAGCATAAGGCAGAAGTGAGTAAAGAAAGCTTACATGCTGAATTGGATGGGCTGTCTGATTGTGATGATATTAACCATCAGGCGGCGATTAACCGAATTAAAAAGGCGGGTAATCGAGTAAAAGATAAGGCCAGACAATATAGTGATAGCAATTCTTTAGATGAGGAACCGCCTGTTCACTTGGTTTGATCTGGTTTTAAATATATCTATGGAAATGCTTATCTGGATGTATCTGTGTTTATTGGCATGACGCTGGCGCATCCAGACAATTCCTCGTTAATATTATTACAATTTGTCTAAAAGCAATATTTCAATATCTTCAGGTGCCTTTATTTTCTTATCATTTGTAATAAAAACATTGCAGTTTTCATTTAATGCAGTTGCAAGATGAATGGAATCAGGTAACTTATTTTTATACCCTGCTTTAAGCTGAGCCGATTTTTTAAGTAAACTAAGCGGT
>CAYNRB010000014.1:11911-32047 GCA_964399475.1 uncultured Methylomarinum sp. | reverse complement strand
ATAAGGTTCATATATTAATACTAAAGTCAATATTTTTAGAACGGTTTCGCCGTGATCTGTTACTCCTTACTCTTGATTTGGTGGCTCAACTCAAGGTAAGGTTGTAACATTTGTTCAATTCATAGGCACAGCCAAAGTGCTCCACGCCCATAGGACGTGGCTATCTAAGTTTTCGTATAAATAACACTATATGTTGTGTGTATTTATTTAACTAGACACAATATGTAGATAATCCTCACATAATAATAAGTCAGGGAATAATTTTCCCTCGCGTTCGCCTAATCACCAGTAACGATCAAAGGGACAATAACCCACTTGATATAGGAGGGGCGGCTAAGGTTGCTTGTACTAAGTATGAACGGGGCATGTCTTATTCAGATTTTGCTGAAAAAGTGGGGCTGAACAAGTCGGAGCTAACAAGATTAGTTGCGGCTAAAGAGGTTGTTGATAATGTTTGCAATAGAAAAGATTGCAATGATGCAACACTTTTTATTGCAACAATTTCTGAAAAAACAATCCATTTATACGAAATAAGCAAAGCCCCGAAACAAGCATGGCTACCCCTATCCCAGCTACTTGTAGACAAGGCTAATACAGTCAGCAAGATAAAAAACTATGTAAAGCTAATCAAGCAAATAGTTGATTATTGTTACAACTTATCAAGACGCGGTGTTATACCTTATGTCACGCTATTGTAGGTATGGTTGATGCTGAGCTTTACAACAGTGATGAATATTTGGGTTTTGGGATGATTCACTGATTAGGGTTAAGTATTTGCTGGGTAAATTGAATGCGGATTACAACAATAAAACAGATTATTTTATGCACAAATTTGTGCATAAAGTTGAATCAATATTTAGTTCATTACCACGCAAAAAAGAATGGCGTGGTTTTACACGCACGACTTACCTCTAATCAAAATAGATGAAGAAGTAATAGAAGTAGCCATAGACAATAAGCTGAATAAATCACAGACAAAAGCGTCTTTGGAAGACGTATTTCAACTTCTTTTTACTTCCCTTGACGTTTTAATATTGCTTGCTATTATTTGCATGTACCGTTAAAATTTAACGGTCAATTTAATAAAATTAATATTATGGATAAGAATGCAAATGTCTTGGATTTTGACCTATCTCCTGTAAATGCTAAACGATTACTTACTGAGATAGTAAAAGAATCGTCTAAAGTATTTTTTACTGACCATGCTGATAAGCGCATGAAACAAAGAAAAATAACAAGAATGCAAGTTATTAGATGTTTGCAACACGGGGTATTTTCTGAAAACCCTTATCTTGATATTAAAGGGAATTGGAAATTTAATATTGATACATTTTCCGCTGGAGAACATTTAACTGTTGTAGCGGCTTTTGAAAGAGATGCAAATGGTAATCATGTTATTGTGATTACTGCATACAAATAATATTGGAGGTGTTTTATGCTACGTTATACAAGTTGTGGTCTGCAAAACATATGGTTAAAAAATGGCTACACTGTAATAGAAACAGATTATGGAAATGCCACCTCTATTCATAACATAGAAGGGTTACATGCAGCTATTGGCTTGCACATTATAAACAATAAACCGAGACTGTCTGGTGCTGAGGTACGTTTTTTTAGAAAAGAGTTGGATTTGTCACAAATACACTTATCGCAGCTTTTAGGGGTAAGCGATGTATCTGTGAGAGGATGGGAGAACCATAGAACAAAAATAACTAAACCAGCCGATAAAATCCTTAGAATTTTATTTGCGGAACAGGCAAATGGAAATAAAAAAATTAAAGAGTTTTTTGAATGTTTAAGTCATCTAAATAGAGAAGAATATAATAAAAATTTAGAACTTGAAGAAACTGATTCCGGCTGGAAACAGGCCGCCTAACATATGTATTTTAACCATTAGCCCGTTAATTCGGGTTTTTTATGCCGATTTCAACTTGAATTTATGTAACCTACTCTTTCGATCCTTTCTCTTGCCAATAAAGCTTTATGCTTAATGTTAGCAATGCGCTCAAAAACACTATTCGGTATTTCTTGAATATTGCCTTCTGATATGTCTTTATCTAAAATCTTGATAAACTTTTTTTCTGTAGATTTTTCATTCCTCTTTTGAGCAATATTTATAATTTTATCGTCCATAGCTATCCCCCTAAGTTTAATTAAATATAGCTTATTTTGCCTAAAATTTTAAACAAATGCAATTTGACTAATTTGTATCATGTCTCAAGACAGGTGAGTTTTTACTAAAAGCAAAGGAAAAAGCACCCAATTGGGGACTCCAATAATATCAATTATAAGGTGTAGAACTTACAAAACTTACAAAACTTACATGACCTTACATTTGACCTTACACACTAAGCCTTGTTATACATGTCCTGTAGCGATTTGTAAGTTTGTAAGGTCTGTTTTTAGTTTGTTAGCCTACCTTATTAAAATTACCAAAAACAACATTATTATTTGTTTTTAGGTTCTGTAAATAATTAGCCCAAACCTGCATCATTTGTTTTCTTTCTGGTAAATATTCAGCATGACAATAAGCGGCTTTCACTGCATTCCTTTCCGCGTGGGCTAACTGTCTTTCAATCATATCAGAATTAAAACCTTGTTCATGAAATATGGTGCTGGCTGTTGTTCTAAAGCCGTGGGTAGTATGTTTACCTGTATAGCCCAATCTCCTTAAAATCGCTCCAGGTGTTTCTCTGCTTATATGCCCTGTTTTTGTTTTCCCTTGATTACTTGAAAAAACTGAAGTTTCCCAGTTTTTAAATCGACAGAACCCACTATAGATAAGGAGTTTTAATTTAGCTGGTTTTGCCTCAAATGTAGCAAACCCCAATTTTAATGGTTTCTCTTTATACGTCACGACGAAAATAATTGGGAAACTTCACAAGCGCGCCATTGCTTATTTTTTGGATTCAGCGGCGTCCTTGCCCCAGAATGCAAAAATTGAGCAGCGATTAGTAAGCCCCGGACGTCCTGCGTCCGCCTCAACTCCGCACAAAAGCCGCTACGTTAAGGCTACCTCACTGACTTGACGGCTGTCGGTATAAAATTTTAGCCTCCCTCGCATGCTATCGCATACATCGGATCAGCAAATTTCCCTGTCGCCTACCGCGGACTAAAAATCATCACTCCGCTATCGCTCCGTTTCCCTGATTTTAAGCGGTTGAAAAAACATACTTATCCGTTCCTGTTAATGGATGTATTTCACGCAACAATTCAATAACCTGTGTTGCTAATGGAACGATATGCCTATCATTCATTTTCATTTTTTCCGCTGGGATTATCCATTGTGCATTTTCTAAATCTATTTCACTCCATTGCATTTCAACTAGGTTTGATGGTCTAGCAAAAACCATAGGTTGTATTTGTAAAGCAACCCTAACTACAAAACTGGCTTGATAAGCATCAATATCTAATAATAATTGTCTTAATATTTTACTGTCAATAACTGCGTTGTAATGTCCTTTTACCGGAGAAGGTAACGCGCCCCTTAAATCCTGGGTTACATCTCGTTCAGCACGTCCGGTAACAATTCCATAACGGATAGCCTGACCTATAAACTGTTTAATTCTTGCCGCCACTTCTAACGCGCCACGGTCAACAATACGCCTAAGTGTTGTTAATACTTCAATAACGGTTAAGTCTTTTAATGGCCTTGATCCTATCCAAGGAAAAACATCACGTTCATAGCATTGTTTAATATGTAATTGGTGGGATGCACTCCATCTATGAGAATTACTGCTTAAAAACTCCTCAGCAACGGCTTGAAAGGTATTTTCTTTGCTTCCTGCTTTTTCAAGTTTTCTTATTAAACTTGGATCAATACCATCACTAATTTGTTTTCGTGCTTTGTCCCTGCCGTCTCTGGCATCTTTCTAATGAAACATCAGGATATACCCCCAAAGATAATAGTTTTTCTGATTTATTAATTCGGTACTTGAATCGCCAATACTTTGAACCGTTTTTCTTAATTAGCAGGTATAAGCCTTTTTCATCAGAGAGCTTGTAGTCTTTCTCTCTAGGCTTGGAGGTGTTGATTTTTGGGACGTTTAAAGGCATGTTGGGGGTACGTCAACGGATTGACTAGGACACTAACGGACAATAAAACAGATTAAACCCTTATGTTACTGGTCTAAATGGGTGTTTACGGATGCTACAGGATGTATAAATGGCGGAGAGCAAGGGATTCGAACCCTTGATACGTTACCGTATACACACTTTCCAGGCGTGCGCCTTCGACCGCTCGGCCAGCTCTCCTATTGATTCAATGAATATTGAACAGCCGACAATAATAATGTACTTGCACTTTGATTGCAATGTATTTATTTAACCAAACTTTCCAGCTCATCCCAGCGCTGATAAGCTTTCTCTAACTTTTCTTCAATATTACTTAAATTTTCCAGGATTTGCTTAATTTTATCCTGATCCTGTTTGTAAAAATCGGCATGACTGATTTGCTCAGTTAATTCTGTCTGCTCTGTTTCTAGCTTGTCTATTACTTTTGGTAATTCTTCCAGTTCTTTTTGCTCTTTAAAATTAATTTTTTTCTTACTATTAGCTTTTATTTTTTCCTGTTTTTTTGTTTCTAGCTGTTTTTTGCTTATTGCTTGCTTCTTTCTTTGTTTATCCAAAGCATACCATTCAGCATAACCGCCAATATACTCATTGACCACACCGTCTCTTTCAAAAACAAATACACTGGTCACTACATTATCTAAAAAGGCTCTATCGTGACTAACTAATAATAGAGTTCCCTGGTAGCTGACCAACTTTTCCTCTAACATCTCTAATGTTTCCAGATCCAAATCATTGGTGGGTTCATCCATAATGATCAGATTCGCTGGTTTGGTAAATAATCTAGCCAGTAACAAGCGATTTTTTTCACCACCCGATAAACTTTTTACAGGAGACCTGGCTCTTGCTGGAGTAAATAAAAAGTCTGCCAGATAAGACATGATATGCTTTTTAACACCTGCAATTTCTAAAAAATCACTACCCTCTCCCACTGTATCCGCTACGGTAAGCTCTGGATCTAACTGTTCTCTTAGTTGATCAAAATAGGCTATTTCCAGCTTTGTGCCCTGCTCTACCGTTCCACTGGTCGGTTCGAGCTGTTTTAGCAATAATTTTAATAAGGTTGATTTTCCTGCTCCATTGGGTCCAAGCAAACCAATTTTATCGCCTCGCTGGATTAGCGTTGAGAAATCTTTAACGATTAATTTATCAGCATATCCAAAATTTACATCAATCGCTTCTATTACTTTTTTACCTGATAACTCTCCTTTATTCAGATTTAGTTTAGTCGTTCCTTGCAGGTTTCTACGTTCAGAACGTTCTGCTCTTAATTTTTTTAAGACACGTACTCGCCCTTCATTGCGGGTACGCCTGGCTTTTATACCTTGCCTGACCCAGACTTCTTCTTTGGCTAATTTTTTATCAAACTCTGCATTTTGGTTGGCTTCGTCTTCCAAAGCCGCTGCTTTCCGTCGTAAATAATCTTGATAATTACCTGGCCATGAGATCAGCTGCCCTCTATCCAAATCCACAATGCGAGTTGCCAATTTTTGTAAAAATGCCCGATCATGGGTAACAAATAATACAGCGCCTTGAAAAGCTAATACCTGCTCTTCCAGCCAGGCAATGCTCTCAAAATCAAGGTGATTAGTTGGCTCATCCAGTAACAAAACATCTGGTTCAATAACCAAGGCCTGCGCTAAAGCCACCCGTCTTTTCCAGCCGCCCGATAAGCTACCAATTTTTATATCTGCTGGTAAATTAAGTTTTGATAAAGTCGATTCCACTCGCTGTTGAAAATGCCAGCCATTATGCGATTCAAGTTTATGCTGCAAGTCTCCTAGCTTGTTGAGAGATTGCTCACTTCCATCCATGGTTTCCAGCAAATGATGATATTGAGAAATCCAATCACCCAATTCACCCAACCCACTGGCAACCGCATCATAGATTGTTGATTCTGAATCTAATTCGGGGGATTGTTCTAGCCAGGCCATTTTTATTTCAGCCTGACGCCAGACCTCTCCATTATCAGCATGAATTTTTCCAGCAATAATTTTCATTAAAGTGGATTTACCTTCACCATTTCGGCCTAATAGACCTACCTTTTCACCGGGATCAAGTTGAAAATCGGATTTATCAAGTAAAGCATGAGTTCCATATGCAATGGAGACGTTATTTAATCGTATTAATGGCACTGTTTTGCAAATATCTTCTGAGAAAATCTAACGCTCGAATGGCAGCGTAGTTTTGTTTTCGTTTTATGGGACCAGCTATAGTTAAAGTCTTTTGCAAGATCCCCTGAGGTGTTATCAGAGTATTATATAGAATTATGCTTTTTTCTTTCTCTTGAAATTGATTCCGACTACCTTTATATAACTGGACTAAAACCAAGTCATTGTTATGCATTGTTTTTAATTTATTTGCAATGGTTTCTGCGGTTTTCATGAAATCATCTTGTTTAATTATTCCCCATTGTTTTCGCAATATTTCAATAGATTGATAATAACTGGAATGCTCTAACCATGAAGCACCGATACATTTTGCAGAAATCAACCCCTGAGTTGCTGTTTCCAAAACAGAAAGTGTATATTGCTTATCCAGCATTAATTGATTAATCACTGAAACCAGGTCAGTTGATAACTGATTTGGCTGCTCAACTACAAAGACTTCTTCGCCAATCGTTTTGACCAGTTGATTGACATAATTTTTGATTTCAGTTTCTTTCGTATCAGAGGGGAATAATAATTTGGTCTGCACTTCATCAGGTGCCGCCCGAAAACTTAATTGCACGTTATCCTTTAATGGAATTTTATTTAGCTTTTCTTGTAAATCGGATTCTCCTATGCCAATGGTCTTAATGGTAATTAATTGATCCGCTTTTAGAACATAACGCTTTTCTAGTTCTGCTTTTATAGGGTCTGCAAACATATTTTGCATTTCTACTGGCACTCCAGGTACAAATACAAACCAGCAACGGTTTTTCTGAATGGCAAACCCAGGTGCTGTACCCCATGCGTTATCAATTCGTACTGCACTGCGAGGAAACAATGCTTGTTTTCTATTACTATCAGCCATTTTTCGGTTTCGGCTAATAAAACTTTGCTCTATTTGCTTTAATGCCACTCTATCTAGCTCCAATGGACATGCAAAGGCATTGGCTACCGCCTCTGCCGTTAAATCATCAATAGTAGGGCCCAACCCTCCAGTACAAATGCAAAAGTCTGAACGACTGGAAATTTCTATTAATAGAGCAGATAAATCATCTAACTTATCACCGACCGCCGTATGTCTGGAAATAACAAAACCCATTTGCACTAATTCATGCGACAGCCAAGTTGCATTGGTATCTGAAATATGTCCGTTGAGGATTTCTTCACCTTGAGAAAATATTTCAGCGACTGGATGATTCATAATATTCGATACCTAAAAAGCTACTGGATTTATGGCATTATATTGATCACTTCTATTGCATACAATAATCTATTAGCAATATAATTGTATCCACTACAATTATAGGGAAGTTGAAAATTTGAGGGAACGCAGGGTAGGCAGTCTTTTTTGCCCATCAATACAGGAGAACGAAACGGTGGGCAAAAAAGACTGCCCACCCCACAAAAAACCTATCAAGTTCGCCCTGTAACATATAGCAAACACATATAATTCAACTTGAATCAGATTAACCTAGCCTACTATGAAACATATATTTTAAAAAACAACGTTTTTAAAATAAATACATTAAATTATCAATCGTTTGCCGCCAGACTATCTTCTTTGGGGCAAGCCTGTTTACTATTACCATTCTTAGCCAACTTATCCATAGTTAGAAATTTATGACGCAATCATTACTATCAAACAAACCCATTCCAACCCGTGAAAGATTAATTATGGCTCTGGATTTATCATCTATTCAAGAAGCACAAGCTTTAGTTGAAACGCTGGGGGATTCTGTTATTTTCTATAAAGTGGGTATGGAATTATTTATGTCTGGGGATTATTTTGGCTTTATTGAATGGTTAAAAGCAAAAAACAAAAAAGTCTTTGTTGATTTAAAATTTTTTGATATTTCTGCAACCGTAGGCCGTGCTATTAAGGCTTTAAGCAATAAAGGCGTTGATTTGGCAACCATCCACGGCAATGATGCCATTATGGAAGCAGCAGCAGAAAACAAAGGCGATTTAAAAGTATTAGCCGTTACCGCATTAACTAGCCTTGATCGCGGTGATCTGGATGATCTTGGGTTTAAGTGTGATGTGCGTGAATTAGTTTTATCCCGTGCTAAACGCGCTTTACAGATAGGCTGCGATGGTATCGTTTCATCAGGGCTTGAGGTTCAAATGATACGAAAAGAACTGGATAATAAATTATTGGTTATTACTCCAGGCATTAGGCCTGTAGATAATCGACTTGAGGATGATCAAAAACGTGTGGTTAGTGTTGAACAGGCATTTCAGAACGGTGCGGATTATATTGTTGTTGGACGGCCTATCCGCGATGCGGCTAATCCAAAAGAAATGGCTGAAAAAATTCAAGGGCAGATTTTTTCTCAATTTAAGAAACAAACCTGAATTACTTTAGCCTATTTAGAGCATGATCCCCTACATTCAAATAATTTTCATGGGTACTACACGGATAACTTAGGAACGAGGATTTAATAATATGCGAAAGTTTGACGCAGGATTTTTGTTCGTCTTCAAGGCGTAGCAACAGGCGCATAGCAAGCTACGCAACTGTTGCTACAACGCAGAAGACGGACAAAAAGACAAGTCAAAATTCGTATATTATTGAATCCTCGTTCCTTAGAGTGCTAAAACATGTTTTAGCACTCTAGTTTCTTCCGATCTAAAAAGCTACCAGTTATAACTCAAAGTAGCATAAATATTGCGTCCTGTAGATGCAACACGTCCATTAGCTCGATTATGCAACTGATACCCACCCAAGTGATCAAAATGTTTGGTATCAAGCACGTTTTCTATACCTGTCCCTATGACAACCCCATGATATGGTTCGTACTGTCCTCGCAGATTCATCAACATATAGCCTTTGGTTTTTAGCTCATCCCCTACACCATCTCTATAGCCAATAACATCGCCTTGATCCGCATAAAAGACACCCTCAATCGCGCCCATCCAACCAGACTGCTCATAAGTAAGCTGAGCACGTCCATTCAAAGGGGCAATACGATATAAATCATTATCACTGGTAGGTGAATTAACCCGCATACCCCGAACATAATTTAAACCCGCATCGACACGCCAGTTATCATTAATGGTATAGCCTGTTTCAAGATCAACACCAAATAATTGCGCCTGAATGTTATTAAATTCCAGGATATTTGTTCCAATAGCTGCTTGTGCTCTTGCCGATCTCACACCTTGAATATAGTCATCCACATAATGGTAGAAAAAGCGAGGGGCAAAGTAAGCATTGTCGTTATGCCAGTCAAAGCCTAAATCTATTTGATAAGCTGTTTCATGCTCTAACTCCAGATTACCTAAATAGGTATTTCCATCGGCTAATCCGCCCACTGCCGATAAATTAGTAAACAAATACAATTCCTGATAACTAGGAGCTCTATTTTTTCGACCAAAACCCAGCTCAATATCTAATTGATCGGATGCCGCATAGCGGAAAATAGCCGTTAAATCTACATCATTAAAATTACGCGACCTGTCTTGCGCATTAAATATAACTCTATCACGCCCGACACGACTTACAAAAGCATCCATAGCATTTGGATTACCACCAGAAACATCACCTGCATTCATCCAAGTATGATTATATCTAGCTCCTAATTCTAAAGATAAAGCCTCGGCAATTTCTCCTTGCCATTCAGTAAACAAACTATATCGGTCTCTTTCAACATCATTAAAAGCATTTACCATGGCAGTCATACCACCCATTGGCCCGCCATCTGTTGCACTGGTGCCAACCCGAGTAATGGTAGCATCATGATTAGATTGGTCACCATTAACCCCGATTGTTAAATCACCCTCAAATAAGGGCAGAGAAAAAGCAAGGTCTATACCACCAGCTTCAACTCGGGTTTGGTTAGAAATCAGATCTCTTGCAGAAGTACCGCCTAGTCGAAAAAGGCCATTACTCATTTCATGACGCATTTTCTGATAAAATACATTAGTTTTTAGCTGATAACCTTCACCTAAATCCCAACTGTATTTTGCATCGTATAGCCCTCCCCTCACATAAGCAATATCCATTGGCAATGCCGGTGTACCTGTATGTCCCGTATTATTGTTGCTGTAATTAATAGCAAACTCATGATCTTCTCGCTGGTATCCATATCCCAATGTAAAAGCTTCACGATCATATTGTGAAGGAACCTGTTTCTGATTGTTTTTAATCTTATAGTCGCGTCCTTGTTCCTTGCTTCCACTAAGATATAACTTATGGTTTTTATTGGCTACTGAACCTAATAAAGAACCATAATACCCATCTTCAACTGAACTGTAGCCCATTGAAGCAGTTCCATGAGTTTCTATTTCATCAGTCTCAGCAAAAGAACCTTTTTTGGATTCTGCATGCATAGAACCACCAAATGATTCTATGCCGCTACTGACAGGAGAAATCCCTCTATGAACAGTAAGCGAGCCTGTTAAAGGTGCTGGAATATGGCTCAATGGTGGATCCATACTGTTTGGTCCCACTTCTTTCATGTTCGCACCATCAATAGTAATATTAATCCTATTACCATACATACCTCTATAAGTAGCAATCCCAGTTAAGGGTCCATTACGATTAACATTTGCACCTGGTACACGTTTGAGCAATGAAGCAGTATCTTTCAACCCTGATGAATCGGGCGCCGTACCAAAAGTACCTGCTCGCATTGCACTGCCTTCTATTACTATAGTAGGCAACTGCTTATGTTCTGCGACTACTTGAAAAGGTATTGCCAACAAACTGGCAATGGTCAAACTTAATTTGGTTTTCAATATGATCCTCTCATCTATCAATTTAATTTTAACAACTATATTAGCATATTCTATTCCAGCCTATTTTTTGTTATTGAGCAACAAATACTTACAAAAAAGCAACAACCAGCCATTAATTAAACTATGTTATTTAACACAATTAAATTAAGTCATATCCCTTATTTTTAGACTCTTTACAGATAAAAATTATGCTTTGTATATCTATCCTTATCTCACTGTGATAATGTTGCCAACCTATGGAATTTGATCTTGCCTTTAACGCATCTTTTTTTGCGGCCTTTGCTATGGGTTTATTTAGCAGCCTTCATTGTATTGGTATGTGCGGCTCTATTATTGGCTCACTTACTTTAAGTCTAAAACCTGAAATCAGAAACAACAAATCTGCGTTATTTCCTTATGTTCTAAATTATAATCTTGGTCGCATCTTTAGCTATGCTATAGCAGGTGCATTGGTTGGAATTGCAGAAACCCTTCTGACCCTCCCTTTTGCTGCCGGTCATGGTCACAGAGTCTTACAAATACTTTCTTCCCTCTTTATGGTCAGTGCAGGTTTATACATTGCTGGTTGGTTTCCACGTTTTGCCTATGTTGAAAAAATTGGCTCTCACTTCTGGAAATTAATTGAACCCTTTGGACGTAAACTGATTCCAGTCAGTAATCGTACACAAGCTTATTTATTTGGCATGATTTGGGGTTGGCTACCTTGTGGACTTGTCTATGCAGCACTAGCACTCGCCGCAACCACTGGAAATATATTGCAAAGTTCAATGACCATGCTTGCATTTGGACTTGGTACTTTGCCTTCTGTCATGGGAGTCGGTATAATGACCGAAGTTTTAACTAAGCTTTCCAGAATGCAGCGTTTTAAACAATTTATAGGATTTCTCTTGATTCTTGTTGCTATTATTGCTGCCTTCCCTTGGCTTAATCCAATGCGATTACAACATCTATAAGAAATAGAAGTAGTGATTTAACAAACACCGAAATATTGACTTAGGTGGTTTCCAACAATAAATATGCCAAAATTGTGTAGGATTTTTTGTTTCTGATTAAACAATCTCAAGAGGCGCATAGTTATTCTACGTAACGATTGAGATTGTTTGATCAGGGACAAAAAGATCAGCAAGATGGGTTAGTTTATTTATTGCGAGTTGCCTTGCCTTCGAATGTTATTAAATCCTCAATTCTTACCACTATTTTGAGAGCAGAACAATGAACCATTTTAATTCAAACATTGGCCATTCTCCAGCATTTGAATCACTTATCCGAAGCTCTAGAATTGTTGCTGCTACCGATGTAACCATTTTAATTAAAGGTGAAACTGGTTCGGGAAAAGAAATGCTCGCCACTGCCATTCAAAAAGAAAGTTCGCGTGCGGATAGACCTTTTATTACTTTGAATTGCGCAGCATTGCCTGAAGGTTTAGTTGAATCAGAATTGTTTGGGCATAAAAAAGGGGCTTTTACGGGCGCCATCGCCAATAAACAGGGATTATTTCAAGCCGCAGATGGTGGGACACTCTTTTTAGATGAAATTAATTCACTCCCTCTAACTATTCAAACAAAACTATTAAGGTTTTTGGAATCAGGAGAATGCCTTGCAGTAGGCGAGACCAAGCCTTACCAAGTTAATGTTCGCGTTATTGCTGCAACCAATGCGGATCTAAATAAACAGATTGCAGACGGTGAATTTCGTCAAGATTTATATTTTCGCTTAAATGTTGTTCCTCTTGAAATCCCGGCACTTAAACAACGTACTGAAGATATTGAAGCCTTAGTCAAACATTTTTTGACTCAGTTCTCTTCTCAACATTCCTTAAAAGCAGTAAAATTCAGCAAACAATCGTTTAAAATTTTACGTGACTATGACTGGCCAGGTAATATCCGTGAATTACGCAACCTCTGCGAACGTCTTAGCATTCTATTGGCTGGGCAGACTATAGAACCAGAAAATCTTCCGCACGAATTCAGTAGCTGCGTACCGCCTTCAGCAGCTGATTCTACATTTATATTACCAGAAAGCGGATTGCAATTAGATGATCTTGAAGCTGACATGATAACCCAGGCATTGACCAGAACTCTCGGCAACCGTAGCAAATCAGCTCGTTTACTAGGCATCTCCCGAGATACCTTGCTATACCGGATTCAAAAACATGGTATTGCTACACATTAATTTTTTGTAAGTAAACAGCAGTACCATTTGGATTGTAGAGCAGACCTTAGTCCGCAATGATAGTTTGTTGGTGCCTTGAAAATTAAACCTCATCACCTCACAAAAAAAAGCGGACTAAAGTCGCTCTACACATCACCTCTTAATGACACCTAATCCATTGCACGGTAACATTATCACTGTTACCTTTAGCTCGCAAATGCATCATTCTTGCTATTTTTTTAAGTTCTTTTTTACCACTCATCTGCGCAGATAGTTCTAATAAATCATTTTCTTTAATAAACTCCCAAAAACCATCGGTACACAGCAAAAAGGTTTCACCTGGTTTGATCGGAGGATAGATATGCACTTCTACCTGCGGATTACTATGTTTAATGTTAATACTACGAATCAGTTGATGTTGATCGGGATGCAAGCCCATTTCCCTTTCAGAAATCACCCCTTCATCCAATTGCTTCTGGATTAATGAATGATCTTTAGTTCGCCATAATACTTGCTTTTCATCCAAACGATAGATACGAGAATCACCGCAATGGATGCTAGCGGAAAAATCATCATCCAAATATAAAATCACACAAGTTGTATGTGCATTAACGGCTTCTTCATCTCCTACAAATAATTTTTTCATTTCATATACTGCTGCTGAAATCCATTGAGCAAATATACTTTTCAAAGTATTTTGTCGCGGATTTTTCAGCATACGATGATATTTATCGGCCTGCCTAATTAAACCCTGACAAAAGAATTTAGATGCTTTCTCACCCGCATGATGCCCTCCTAAACCATCTGCAACCACAAACAAACCATATTTACTTGAAACTTTTTGTGCAGTGCAATCCTGATTTATTGTCCGATCGCCTACCGTTGTTAATTGATAATATTCCAGCTCTTTTTGCATACTAGACTCTAGCGCCTCTGATTATTCCTTTTAAATCTCTAACCGTTTTCTCTAACCCTGAAAAAACAGACTGTGCAATGATTGAATGTCCAATATTTAACTCGACTATTTGCGGTATTTTACAAATCTCTTCCACATTATGAATATGCAAACCATGACCCGCATTAACTTGTAAGCCAAGACTGTGAGCATATTCAGCTGCTTTCTGAATTCTAATCAATTCAACTTTTTGCTCAATTCTATTCTCAGCATCCGCATAACATCCTGTATGTAATTCAATAACCGGAGCACCAGCCTTAACCGCAGCATCAATTTGCTTGAATTCAGGATCAATAAATAGTGAAACTTCAATACCTGCATCTGCTAATTGTTGACAAGCCAGTAGCATTTGATCAGAATTTTCTACTACATTCAAACCACCTTCTGTGGTTAATTCCTGCCTTTTTTCTGGAACCAAGCAACAAGCATCGGGCTTAACATCGGTTGCAATAGCAATCATTTCATCAGTCACAGCCATCTCTAGATTTAAACGAGTATGTAACTTTTCCTGTAATAAATAAATATCTCTATCCTGTATATGCCGACGATCCTCACGTAAATGCGCTGTTATACCATCCGCACCCGCTTGCTCAGCTACCAAAGCAGCTTGTATGGGATCTGGGTAACGAGTGCCCCTAGCTTGGCGCAACGTTGCAATATGATCTATGTTTACACCTAATAAAATCATTTGTTTGTTTATTATAGTTATTCAGTTTTCTAAGAATAAAAGAGGAAAAATTTGTCTAAAAATTAAGTTGGATGATAGCACATTTGGATTTGGCTCATATTTATTCTAACTGATTGAACAAAACCACTATTTTAGAAAATAATAATGCAGATTGGATAGTCCAAATAGATCAATTATATATACTCCGAGCGGAGTATACGGACTGAGGCTTAGATTTTCAACAAAAATACTACAGCACTAAAAAAACTATAATTTTTTAATAATTTTTGCCAGAATCCCTCTACTTTTCAGTATCCTACCATCTAAATGGAAATCAATTACTCGCCTCATCAATTGTTTTGCTTCATATAAAGCTTTTTCATCTAATGCCATACGCCCCTCTAAAGCCACCAAGGTTTCTCCTAAAATATATCCATTTTCTCTCTCAAGCATGCCAACTCCTCCAGCATAATAATATTTTTTTTCTAGAAGAACTGGAATGCCAGAATTAACATCCATGGTAAGCTGTAATCCATATCCCAGATGCCCCATCAAATCAAGCTCGAAATACCTAAGGATTGCTTCAACCTCAGTTACACTAGATAACAAGACCAAACACTTTTTATATTCAGAAAAAACCTCAGGATACGGATCATTTTTATATAAAAATAATGAGATAAGTTCATTAATATAAAAACTACAATACAAGGAAAGTCCTTTCAAATCAATAAATAATGTTTCTGATTCAACATGGGTTAATAACTTTAATTCATTTTTACCCATATAAGAAATCTTTATTGGTTTAAAAGCTAGAAGCAACCCCGCTGTTTTTGATTTTCTCTTTCTTACCCCTCTTGCTAGGATAGATTGAACGCCAAAATCTCTGGTTAAAACATCAATAATTAAACTGGTTTCCCGATATTTTCTATGCTGTAAGATGAAAGCCGGTTGCAGAAGAACCGATGAATCATTCATGAAAAAATCTCACAGGCGCAGACAAGCTAATTTCATAAATATTTTTGAAAACTGAAAAGAAAGAAAATTCTGAAGTGAATTTATTGATGAGGAATTTCATTAGAATAAAGATGAATGGCTAGCCAGACTGTTTCTGTGTTTGGCTGAGTCCAGTGAACTCTATGTTTTGTGTGAGCTGAGATTAACAGATAGTCTCCCGGATTTAAAAAAAGGAGGGACAAGTCATTTTTAAACTGTATTTTCGCTTGTCCCTCTAATAGTATTATCCACTCGTCATGTATTTGATCATACCAATCGTTAACAGAAGATGAATGGCCTTTAGAAATAATTCGTTCAATCTGTATATTTCCTTTCGATAATAGCGTTTGAAATAACTCTTCTGGCATGTGTTTAGGCACATCATTAAAGATATTTTTAATCAGAGGTTTCATAGATGAATTTTTTTTGTTTTAATTGAGTCTCAAATTCTCTGAAAGAATTGCGGAACAATGATTTTAATTATTAAAACAGGTTATTACTATGGATAACAAGTTTATAACAACAGTACAAGAAAAATTGCCAGATCTAACTAAGCTTACTCTACAGCTGTGTGATAAGGCAAAAATAATTGATTTTCTGGCACCCCTGGCATTGCGCTTATATTTGGTGCCGATCATGTGGATGGCAGGAAGTAAGAAATTTTCAAATTTCACCAGTAGTGCCGAATGGTTTGGAAATGATGAATGGGGACTAGGTTTGCCATTACCTTATGTGCTAGTTTTTCTGGTTGCTTTAGTTGAAGTTTTGGGGGCACTTTTTTTATTGTTAGGTTTTGGAGTTCGTTTGATTTCAATTCCATTAATGATAACAATGGCGATAGCGGGTATTACAGTTCATTTACAAAATGGCTGGCTGGCTATAGCAGAAGGCAGTGGCTTTTTTGCTAATGAGAGAACGATGGGAGCGATAGAAAGGCTGGATAAAGCCAAAGAATTATTAAAAGCAAATGGTAATTATGAATGGATAACTGAAAATGGCAGTATGGTTATTCTGAATAATGGCATAGAGTTTGCCACGACTTATTTTATTATGCTAATGGTTTTATTTTTTATCGGCAGTGGCAATTTTGTTAGTGTTGATTATTGGTTAAAGCGTAAATTTCAGGATTAAGAATAAAGATAATTAAGAATAATTCAGCTATTTTAAGTAGTAAAATCACCGATAAGTTAGTATTTGATAATCGGCGTAAAATATTAAAAGCTGCTATCTGTGCTTCTGCCGCTACATTATTGCCATCTACAGGCAATGCTAAGAATAAAAAAATCAGAATGTACCCGTTGGCCCTTATTCAGCATCTTTGCAGGTTACTGATTTTGAGGATGTTGCTAACTATACGAATTATTATGAATTTAGTGCCAATAAATCTGATTCTACCATTTTGGCAAATGCCTTAAAAACAGATCCCTGGTCAGTCACGGTTAAAGAGGAAGCAGAATTAACCGGTTTTTTTCTGCTAGAAGATATTTTAAAAGGAAATACATTAGAAGAAAGGATTTATCGATTTCGTTGTGTTGAAGCCTGGTCTATGGTGGTTCCGTGGATAGGATTTCCTTTGGGGCCATTATTAAAGCGATTTAAGCCTACATCAAAGGCAAAATATGTGGAATTTACAACTCTTTATAATCCAGACATTATGATTGGACAAAGAGGTAAGGCATTAGACTGGCCTTATGTTGAAGGCTTAAGAATGGATGAAGCGATGCATCCTCTAACCATTCTGGCAACAGGAATGTATGATGATGAATTACCCAATCAAAATGGAGCACCATTACGATTGGTAGTCCCTTGGAAATACGGGTTCAAGGGTATTAAGGCAATCGTTAAAATTCGCTTTACTGAAACCATGCCAGAAACAGCGCGGAATAAACGTGCATCTGGCGAATATGGTTTTTATTCCAATGTAAATCCAGAGGTTACGCATTCTCGATGGAGCCAGAGTAGAGAACGGATTTTAGGTGCAAGTATTTTTACGCCTAAAAGAACCACTGAAAAATTTAATGGATATGCTGAGCAAGTTGCATCACTTTATTCTGGGATGGATCTTAAAAAACATTTCTAATGCGATTATCTAAAAAAATATGGACTGTTATAAAAGTCATTATTTTTTTTCTTTCTCTTACTCCTTTTATAATTTTACTAATCAATACAATACAGGATCAACTGGGTGCTAACCCCATACAAACACTGCATTTTAGACTGGGTGACTGGGCTTTAAGGTTTTTGTGTATAGGACTTGCCTTAACGCCCATAAAAAAAATCTTACGGCAAAGTTGGCCTACTCGGTTTAGACGCATGTCGGGGTTATTCACATTTTTTTATGCTAGCATGCATTTTTTGGTATATATCGTTCTTGATTTATCACTGTCTTGGGATACATTTGTGGATGAAGTACCTAAAAGTCCCTATATTTTAGTTGGACTTTTCACCTATATTCTTTTAATCCCTTTAGCAATGACATCAACAAAATCCTTGCAAAAACGCTTAGGTAAGAAGTGGCTGTCTCTGCATAAACTGGTATACACTGCAGGTATTAGTGCGGTAGTACATTATTTATGGCTAGTGAAGTCTGATAACCAGGAACCTCTTATTTATGCAGTTGTAATGGCTATACTTCTAGGTAGTCGTTTATTTTTATTCGCCAGAAAAAAAACAATTACCTTGCAATAGTAGTTGGCTGTTTATTCAATATCTATTTATATTACACTCATCCGGGATTGGCTGATTATTTAATAAATGCTCTGCAAAACGTTGGCAGTACCAGGGTATCTGTAAACTACCTTTCGCTCCAAAACCATTAAAAATGTGCAATTTAGGGTGTCCAGGATAATTACCTATAAATGGCAGCTTATCCAGTGTGGTGGGCCTGATTCCCACATGTTGATCACATCTATCTTTAATAGATAATTCAGGATAAACCTGGCTAAGAGATGTTAATAAATTCTTTTTTGCTTCTATTGTTGTTTTGGTATCTAAATTATCTCTATCAAATGTTGCACCTGTTCGAAATTGATTTGAATTTAAAGGTATATACCAATGCCCATAATTTAGAATATTTTGCGAAATAGTCTTGGTTGACGAAGCTGTAATAATTTCACCTTTTACCAGTTGAAAAGGTAATCGCGAAAACCAGGGGTTATGAACCCCATGATATCCTTCGCAAAATATAATGTTTTCTGGCCTGATGTCTTTCCATTTTAGATGGGTTGACAATTCAATATCCTGGTAATGTATTTCTTCATTTCGATAAGCCTGTTGGGAAATAAAATAACTTTTTAAAGCAGATAGCAAGGGTCTGGTTAATAAATATCCCGTCTGATATTGTTTTATGACGGGAACTAAGGAATGTTTGAGAGAATAACTGGAGATTTCCTTGGACAAATAATGGTGATATTCAGCTTGTAACAATCTTTTTTTACAGGCCAATATTTCTCGTTCACTTCGTAAAAAACGTAACATCGTATTGTCAACATAGAAGTTTTGATGAAAATATTCAGACAACGCTTTGTAATAGTTTTTTGCAGTAGGTAAAAGCTGGTCTACATTATTTGATATTACTAAACGCATTCCTGTAATGGGATTGATTAAACCCGCAGCAATCTGAGAGGCATTTTCTTTACCGTTATCTACAATAATCACTGTTTTCTGACGCTTTATCAGCTCCCAGGCTAATAAACTACCGGCTAATCCCTGGCCTATAATCAGATAATTTATTTTCATGATTTAAACCAGGCTACATAAATGAAATACTTTTTACCTTATTGCATCAGGCTGTAATGAGTTTTGATCGGTTGGATCAATGTAGAACGGACTCCAGTCTGCTCTACAATATTTATTTATAGCATTAGGCTTTTAAGTTTAATGCTGGTTTGACGAACTTAATACCTTCCCAGCCATCCTGCATAAAATTTCTAATATTTTGATGTCCCGTATCTTTAGGCTTTTCAAGGACATCTATCTTATAAAAATCCCCAAATAAGCAAAGAGTTTGCAGCTGGTCTAACTGATGAATCAGAGCAAAAGCAAAGATTTTACAGGATCCTTCGTTACTACCTGCGTTATTGACAAATGCATTGCTCTCCAGACCATTGCTAAATTCAGTAGGCTCATAGTGGTAGTGTTCAGTAATGATAGAAATTGTTTCATCAAAGCTGACGTTTTCATTGTTTTTAATTTTTTCTAAAAAGTAAGTAAGAGTCATTATATTGTGATTTATAGTAACAAATTAAATGTATCCTTGATGAAACGGAGTGGAATCAAGGTTTTAAACTAAAAACACACAATCGTTTTCGCGCGAAATGTATTCCTTGATTCCGCTACGCCACATCAAGGCTACATAGTCTGTGAAAGGAAAAAATGCCTTTATTCGTCTTCAATACTTGGATACAAAA
>CAYNRB010000014.1:0-11811 GCA_964399475.1 uncultured Methylomarinum sp. | reverse complement strand
AATGCCTTTATTCGTCTTCAATACTTGGGTACAAAATCGTGTTTTCAGCTGGTTTGCTATCATCGGTTTCAGGATAATCTTGTGTGTAGTGTAATCCTCTGCTTTCTTTGCGAAGCTGCGCACTACGAATAATCAATTCAGCAACAATAACCAGATTCCTTAATTCTAATAAATCCCTGGTCACTTTAAAATTGCCATAATATTCTGCAATCTCAGTCTTAAGAATATCAAGCCGATGCATGGCTCTTTTTAAACGTTTATTGGTACGAACAATACCAACATAATCCCACATAAAATGTCGTAATTCATCCCAGTTATGTGAAACCACTACTTCTTCATCAGAATCGCTAACCTGGGACTCATCCCAATCAGGAATTGGTTCTGGGGCAGGATATTCAGCAAGTCTCCCCATAATATCATTAGACGCTCTTTGAGCAAAAACCAAACATTCAAGTAATGAGTTGCTTGCCATTCTATTCGCACCGTGCAAGCCAGTGCAGGCAACTTCGCCTATTGCATAAAGCCCAGAAATATCAGTGCGAGCACTTAGATCGGTCAAAATCCCCCCACAAGTATAATGAGATGCAGGTACCACAGGAATGGGCTGTCGGGTAATGTCTATACCTAAAGAAAGACAAGTTTCATGAATCGTAGGAAAATGTTGGCGAATAAAATCCTCAGGTTGGTGGCTAATATCTAGATAAACACAGTCAATTCCGTGTTTTTTAATTTCGTTATCTATTGCTCTGGCAACAATATCTCTGGGAGCGAGTTCTTCTTGTTGATGGTAATGCTGCATAAACCTCGAGCCATCTGGAAGAATCAGTTTTCCACCTTCACCTCGAACTGCTTCGCTGATCAAAAAAGATCGCTCATCTGGATGAAATAAACAAGTTGGGTGAAATTGCATGAATTCCATATTACTAATTCTGCATCCGGCACGCCAAGCCAGAGCGATGCCATCACCTGTTGAAATATTGGGGTTGGTTGAATACAGATAAACCTTGTTGGCTCCACCCGTTGCCACAATAACGAATTTTGCTGCTATGGATTTTACCTCCTTGTTTGTAGTGTTCAGTACATAAACACCCTGAATTTGTTTTTTAGAATGATCTTGATGAGAGGTAGTGACGAGGTCAATCACATTATGGTTTTCTAATAATTGGATATTAGGATGTTTTTGAGCCTGTTCGATTAAATTAATCGAGACAGCTTTGCCAGTTGCGTCTGCTGTGTGAACAATACGCCGATGCGAGTGTCCTCCTTCTTGATTTAAATGGAAAGACTGACCTCTATCATTTGATTGAATCTGGGTGAATTCAACACCTTGGCTTTTAAGCCATTCTATATTTTCTTTGCCTTGAGATACGGTTACTCTTACAGCCTCAGGGTCACATAAACCAGCACCTGCCGTTAATGTATCGTCAATATGACTAGCAATAGAATCATTTTCGCCTAATACTGCTGAAATACCTCCCTGAGCATGAAATGTACTCCCAGAGTTTAAAGTCGCTTTGGACAATACTAAAATTTGTGCCTGGTCTGCGAGTCTTAGTGCAAAACTAAGCCCCGCACAACCGCTTCCTATTACCAGGATATCGTATATTTTTGGATGATTCATGCAAACAGATTAATGAAATATTTTGATTTATTTTAAAGGATAGAGTGAGGTTATTCAATTGAAGTATCCACTATAAAATCTCGGGCAACCGTCACTGATATTGAATTAACGGGTAGCCTGGATGTGGCGTAGCGAAATCCAGGAAGGAATGTACAACTGACCTCGGATTCCGCTACGCTCCTTCCAGGCTACATTGATGGCATGTCTGAGTGGCCTGTCGGTCTCCATGCTCCCCCTGGGATTTATAGCCGATATCAATTGATCTTGTTTTGACAGAATATTCTTGAACCCTAATCAATAATTGGATTGATAGGTGCAACAATTAAAAACATGATGCCCTACGAGCAAATAACTGAGGGCAGTATGAGTATTTCGAGTAATTGTAAAACCCAGCATATGGAGTGCCAAGGAACGCGCATGGATGTGTGTAGGTAAATGCAAGAGCAATTATCGAGGCGTAGCAACAGGCGCATAGCAAGCCACGTAACTGTTGCCACAACGAAGAAGACAAACAAAAATCCTGCCCAATATTGGTAGTTTATTTACTGCGAATTACCTAATACATGTTTTAGCACTCCAGAACTTTTACCCTGTAAATACTGTCATTAATTTGGTTTTGAACGATTTTCAAAAAATGCAATGGGATTAGTTAGGTATAAAATGCTTAGTTTCAGAGAAAAAAATTTTGAATTATCATTGATTTATCGATTACTTAATCACAGTATATTATGTTCAAGAGAAAACAAAAAGATTTAAAATATCATGTCGTAATAAGTCATCTTAAATTATTTGCCATAAAATCAATTCGCTAAAGATTTCTCAAGTACGACTGAGCGAAGTATAATACAGTTTATGATTATTTTATCTACTCCAAAGTTTAGCTTTTTATTACCCTATATTAACCACAGAATTATGATTTTTGGAATATCAGCATGATTGAAAAATTTTTTGTACTTATAGAACTAATGAGGTTTAATTCTGTCCATTCAAACATATTTATGATGCAGTGAAAGAACAAGTAGTCAATAACACAGAGTTAGATAAAGAGTTAGTGCTGAGAGTGCAGCAAGGGGATAAATCCGCTTTCGACCTTTTGGTTATTAAGTATCAGCATCGAATTATTCAATTGGTCAATAGATACGTAAAAGACCCAAGTGAAGCACAAGATGTTGCACAGGAATCTTTTATTAAAGCCTATCGTGCATTAGGAAATTTTCGAGGAGACAGTGCTTTTTATACATGGTTATACCGCATAGCCATTAATACAGCAAAAAATTATCTAGTCTCACGAAATAGAAGATATTCTGATTATCATGTTGATGTACAAGATGCAGAACAAATTGAAAATGCACCTCAACTTAAGGGAATGGATACGCCCGAAAATTTGTTGTTAAATGATGAAATTATTGCTGTCATCAAGGCTGCTATTGAAAAACTACCAGAAGAAATGAAAACTGCAATTATGTTAAGAGAGTTTGAAGGTTTGAGTTATGAAGAAATAGCCCAAACAATGGAATGTCCCGTGGGAACAGTAAGATCCCGTATTTTTAGAGCGCGTGAAGCAATTGATGAAAAACTAAGTCCATTAATCGGATAATAGAGGCTGTAACTAGTGAATAAAGATATAAAAGAAAAAATTTCCCAGTTTCTGGATAATGAAATGCATTATACGGATCTGGACAATCTGTTGCTAAAAATTAAGCAGCAGCCAGAATTAAAAAATAAAATGAATCGATACCAGATAGTGAGCCATGCACTTAAATCTGATGGTTTTTTGCTGGCCAATGATTCTTTTTTAGCAAACATCAATCAGGAAATAAAAAAACAACCAACTCATTTTATACCAAAAAATGACTTGAAAAAAAGGCAACTTGGTTTCTGGCAAGGTGCATCACTTGCAGCTGCAGCGTCGATTGCTATCGTTTCAGTTGTGCTTTTACAACAACAGAATTTAAAGAGTGAAAGTGTTTTAGATTTTACATCGCAAACAGCACTCAATGTTGCCCAAGTATTACCGGAAAAAGAAGGCAAGCACTCAAGCCATGAACGTTTAAAAGCCTATCTTCGGGCGCACAGTGATGATATGTACACACACGGATCGTTAAATATACATCCTTTTGCCAGTGTAGCCAGTTATGATCAGGATTAAATAAAGTGTTATTACGGTTACAACTTCTTTTTGTTTTTTTTATTTGTACTACCAATATATCTGCTAATGAGCGAGTAATGAATGCACAAGATTGGCTAGTAAAAATGAGCCAGTCTATGAAAGTTCTTAATTATCAAGGAACTGTTGCCTTTTTTAAAAATGGCAGACTTGATACAATGAAATACTTTCATTCATTTCAAAATGGTCAGGAGCAAGAAAGGTTGCTGTCTTTAAACTCACCCATGAGGGAAGTTATCAGAGAATCCGGAAAAGTGAGTTGCTTTTTTCGCGAATCGAAAAAAGTGGTCGTTGATCATCGCCCTGTTAGTGAATCTTTTATCGTTGATTTACCACAGGATTTTTCTGCCTTGCAAGGTATCTATGACTATGCCTTTGGAATTGAAGAATTGATTGCCATGCGTCCAACTCAGGTTATTTCCATTAGCTCCAAAGATAATTATCGCTTTGGACGAAAAATATGGATAGATAAGGAGTATTTTTTACCCTTAAAAGTTGAAACTTATGACTTATCAGGTAAGGCATTAAAGCAAGTGGTTTTTTCTGACATAAAAATTGATCATCAGCCGGTATTTGTCAATACCGATAACAAGATAGAAAATTCAAAAATTAAACACGTTCACCATGCAAAGTCATCCTCCTTTGATGAATCTAATTTTATTTTAAAAAACATCCCCCCTGGATTTCAGGTCATTTTCTTTATGCCAATAAAAATGGAAGGTCAGATTCAGGCTGTTGACCATCTAGTTATCAGTGATGGTTTTTCTTCTGTGTCTGTGTACCGTGGTGCAAAAACAAACGATATTGAGCAAGGTGCGCAAACCCTTGGTATTGTTAATTCATATACCTTTAGCAATGAACAATATCAGATTACTGCATTGGGTGAAGTGCCAGAAGAAACTGTTCGCTTTATAGCACACGGCTTTACTTCTCGGTAGAATCCACTGATTTGATCTATATTTGTACTCCTGAATTTATGAGTTATCATCAATCCCTCTAACTAAATTCATCCCAATTAAAGAGACAGTCAAACTCTAATACTGTTTACTTAATAAACAACACCTAAACGATGTAGGTTGGGTTAGATTTTTTAGCGTAGCGAAAAAACGTAACCCAACAGCACGTTGATTTATGAAGAGATGTTGGGGTACATTATCTCGCTTCGCTTGATAAGCCATCCAACCCACAGCCGAAGTCATTGTTTATTAAAATCTTAATCCTTAAGTAAGTAGTCTTATTTTTGACTCGGATTTTTATCACTTATAAGCCCAGGTTAACCTAAAAACATAGTTTTTGAAAATGTTCATTGAATTATCAAATATTTGCCCATAGAACACGATGTTCTAATAGCTTTTATGTTTCACTAGAGGATTGGATATCATTGTTTCGCAAAACCCCAAGCATCAATCAATGTGAAATCACAATTGTCCGCAATTCCAAAGTCAAACCCTCACCCTAACAATTTTTTAAACCACACTCATAATAATGAAGAGTATGAATGGAGAGTATATGCTCAGAAATATCTTTTGGTCTGTTTTTATCCTAATAGCATTTTTTCAGACTGCACAGGCAGGATTACCCGATTTTACCGAATTAGTTGAAGAAAATGGTGACGCTGTTGTTAATATCAGTATCACTCAAAAGACACCAGATTATAAACCACAGCCAGGAAGACAGCAGATGCCGGAGGGCGTACCTCCACAAATGGAGGAATTGTTTAAACACTTTTTTAATAATCCTGATCGTGGACATCAACGCAGGGATAGCAAGTCTTTAGGATCAGGTTTTATTATTTCATCAGATGGATACATTTTAACTAATCATCATGTAGTTAAAGATGCTGATGAGATTGTGGTTAAATTAAAAGATAGACGACAATTAGTGGCTAAATTAATTGGTTCTGATAAAAGAACCGATATTGCTTTATTGCAAGTACAAGCAAAAAATTTACCCACAGTCAAAATTGGTTCACCGAAGCATCTCAAAGTAGGAGAATGGGTTCTAGCTATTGGTTCGCCATTTGGTTTTGAGCAATCTGTAACCTCAGGTATTGTCAGTGCCAAAGGACGAAGTTTACCCGGAGGAAATTACGTACCTTTTATTCAAACTGATGTTGCCATAAATCCGGGAAATTCAGGCGGTCCGCTTTTTAATATGGAAGGTGAAGTTGTCGGAGTAAATTCGCAAATATATAGTCGATCAGGCGGATACATGGGACTTTCTTTTGCTATCCCCATGGATGTAGTCATGAATGTAGTCGATCAAATAAAAACCAAAGGTGTCGTTTCCCGTGGTTGGCTAGGTGTACAAATCCAGGATGTTACCAGAGAGTTAGCAGAGTCATTTGATATGGACAGACCCTATGGTGCGCTAATTGCCAGAGTTATTCCCGATAGCCCGTCAGAAAAAGCAGGTCTACAGATTGGCGATGTAATTATTGAATTTGATGGTCATGAAATTGATACATCTGCTGAATTACCTCCCGTAGTTGGATTAACCGCTATTGGAAAAAAAGCAAAAGTTAAAGTCATTCGAAATAAAAACAATAAAACTATCAAAGTAATTATTGGTTTATTACCTGATGAAGCTGCATTAGCATCTGCCACAGAACTTAAGTCTAATCTAAATAGAATAGGTATTGTGGTAACCAGTCTTTCTTCTGAACTGCGTCAACGCCTTGAAATACCAAAAAATGGTGTGTTAGTACAGCAAGTTAAAAAAGGACCGGCTTTTGATGTGGGCATTCAATCAGGTGATGTGATTTTAAGGATTCAGAATAATATTGTTCGTGATGAAGCTGATTTTGATAAAATAATCAAGGAACTTCCAGTCGGTCAGTCTATTGCTGTTTTAATACAACGTCGAGGCAGTCCAATTTTTTTAGCCTTGAAAATAGATAAATAAACTGTGGATCAAAAAAACATAAGAAATTTTTCAATAATCGCCCATATAGATCATGGAAAATCAACATTAGCAGACCGTTTTATACAAATATGTGGTGGCTTGACTAGTCGTGAGATGGAAGCTCAGGTTCTTGATTCCATGGATTTAGAAAAAGAACGTGGCATTACCATAAAAGCGCAAAGTGTCACCTTAAACTATACCTCCAATAAGGGAGAAACTTACCAGTTAAATTTTATTGATACACCAGGACATGTAGATTTTTCTTATGAAGTTTCCCGATCACTTGCAGCTTGTGAAGGTGCTTTGTTAATTGTTGATGCAGCACAAGGTGTTGAAGCGCAGAGTGTGGCAAATTGTTATACCGCCATTGAGCAAGGCTTGGAAGTTGTTCCGGTATTAAACAAGATTGATTTACCCTCGGCTGAACCAGAAAGAGTCATGGCTGAAATCGAAGATGTTATCGGTATTCCTGCAGATCAAGCGCTTAAAATTAGTGCGAAAACAGGGTTAGGGGTTAAAGAGGTTCTGGAGCAATTAGTCACTTTGATCCCTCCTCCTCAAGGTGATTCTGATGCACCATTACAAGCTCTGATTATAGATTCCTGGTTTGACAATTATTTAGGTGTAGTTTCATTAGTAAGAGTTGTTAATGGCAGTATACGTAAAAAACAAAAGTTGACAATCATGTCGACAGGAAAAACCTATCTAGCTGAAAAAATAGGCATTTATACACCTAAACAAAAAGAAACAGATGTTTTGAGTACAGGAGAAGTTGGTTTTATCGTTGCCGGTATAAAAGATATTTACGGTGCGCCTGTTGGTGATACGATTACTTTAACCGACAATCCAGCATCTGAAATACTAGCGGGCTTTGAAACCATACAACCTCGAGTCTTTGCTGGACTATACCCAGTCAGTTCAGATGATTATGGCAATATGCGCGATGCATTAGACAAATTAAGGCTCAATGATGCAGCACTTAATTTTGAACCGGAAACATCTCAGGCATTAGGCTTTGGGTTTCGTTGTGGTTTTTTGGGCATGCTACATATGGAAATCGTTCAGGAACGATTAGAACGTGAATATGACATAGACTTGATTACCACTGCACCAACGGTAGTTTATGAAGTAGAAGTCCATTCTGGTGATCTATTAATGGTTGATAACCCAGCTAAATTACCAGATTCAGGTACAATCAATGAAATCAGAGAGCCTATCATTTTGGCTAATATTTTGGTTCCTCAAGAATATTTGGGTGGCGTTATTGGGCTTTGTGTTGAAAAACGCGGTGTGCAAAGAAATATGCAATATACCGGAAGTCAGGTTTCATTAAATTACGAATTGCCGATGAGTGAGGTGGTACTTGATTTTTTTGATCGTTTAAAATCGGTCAGTAGAGGCTATGCTTCATTTGATTATGAGTTTCTCCGTTTTCAGCCAGCAGCACTGGTTAAACTGGATGTTTTAATTAATGGTGATAAAGTCGATGCGCTATCAATTATTGTACATAAGGAACTAAGCCAGACACGAGGACGAGATCTGGTTGAAAAAATGAAGGAGTTAATCCCCAGACAAATGTATGAAGTTGCGATACAGGCGGCGATTGGCTCTAAAGTTATTGCTAGATCAACCGTCAAAGCATTGCGAAAAAATGTAACGGCAAAATGTTATGGTGGGGACATTTCTCGTAAGAAAAAATTACTGGAAAAACAAAAAGCAGGTAAAAAAAGAATGAAGCAAGTCGGTAGCATTCAGATTCCACAAGAAGCCTTTCTTGCTGTTTTACAAGTGAATAAAGAATAGTAGAATTAGCGGATTAAATATTTCATTCCAGCCGTAATGTTGTAAAATCTACGGTTAATTTTCACTTCTAACATAGAAATATATTACATGGACTACGATTTTTCATTTTTTCTTGTTATCGCAAGCCTGGTTACCGGGTTCATCTGGGGTAGCTACTTATTATTTTTAAAACTTTCTAAAATTGATCCGACCACCAATAAAGAGCCTTTACTGGTTGAATATGCACATTCGTTTTTTCCGATCGTCTTTATAGTCTTAATATTAAGATCATTTATTGTCGAACCCTTTAGAATACCATCAGCATCAATGATGCCTACCCTATTGATAGGGGATTTTATTTTAGTTAACAAGTTTACCTATGGTGTTCGATTACCGGTATTACACACTAAGTTAATTGAATTAAATCAGCCTGAACGAGGTGATGTAGTTGTTTTTCGTTTTCCTAAACAACCCTCTGTTGATTATATAAAAAGGGTTATAGGACTGCCAGGAGACACGATTACTTATTCCAATAAAAAAATACTGGTTAATGGGAAATTGGCCAAACAAACATCGCTTGGAATCTATCAAGGCGTTGGTCAAGGCGCTAATATGACAGGGCATGAACATTTTCTAGAAGACCTTACTCAAGTCAAACTTAATATTTTGATAAAACCAGGAGCGCCTTCGATTAAAGGTGTATTTGTGGTTCCTAAAGGTCATTACTTTGTCATGGGCGATAATCGTGATAACAGTAATGATAGTCGATACTGGGGAACAGTACCTGAAGAAAATCTGGTAGGAAAAGCTTTTTTAGTCTGGATGAGTTGGGACTGGGATCATAAAGGTATTGGTTTTGATAGAATCGGAAATACCATTAAATAGTTTTATCAGCTGATTTTCTGTAATATCCAATCTTGCTACCTTCATCAAACTGATGAATATATTCAATATTAATAAGATAATCTGCCAGATTTTGAACATCAAACTAAAATTAATTAGGAGAAATCATGTCTTTTTCACTAAAAAATCAACAAGGTTTAACCTTTATTTCACTGCTTTTTATACTGGGTTTTATTGCATGTTTTGTACTGGTAACCTTGAAAGTTTTACCTATCTACATGAATCACAGTAAGGTAGTTAATGCATTGACCGCACTAGAAAAAATGGATAATGTTGAAAACAAAACTAAAAGTGAAATATACAGAAGTCTTTCTAAACGTTTTGATTTGAATTATGTGGACAATGTTACCAGTAACGATATTATCGTAACGACACGGAAAAATTACCTAATGGTAGAAATAGAATATGAACAGGTCGAGACAATAGTCGGTAATTTAAGCGTTTTAGTTGAATTTTATGAATTTATTGAGGTTGATAGGGAATAGTGATTAGGAACTGTGAAATCCTTTCTAGGAAATTAGGGCTGACTTTTAACGAACCTCAGATTTTTAATTTGGCTTTGACTCATCGGAGTATGGGAGCCAGAAACAATGAAAGGTTAGAATATTTGGGCGATTCGGTTTTAGGATTTGTGATTGCTGAAAAGCTGTATGAGATGTTTCCTAAAGCCAGTGAAGGTGATTTAAGTCGACTTAGAGCCAGCCTTGTCAACCAAGGTTCTTTGGCAGAATTGGCGAGAGAACATAAAATGGGCGATTATTTAATATTAGGTTCTGGTGAATTAAAAAGTGGAGGATATAGAAGAGATTCTATTTTATCTGATGCAGTAGAAGCGATTATGGGTGCTCTTTTAATTGATCAAGGCATGGAAATATGCAAGGATTGGGTGTTGAGTTTGTTTGCTAAAAAACTAGCTAGTCTAGATTTAAATAATTGGCAAAAAGATCCAAAAACTCAATTGCAAGAATTATTACAATCAATAAAAAAAGATTTACCTTCCTATGAACTTGAAACATTGTCGGGTGCAGCTCATGCTCAGACCTTTAGTGTTAAGTGCAAAACAATCTTGATTAACCAAGCTTGTATCGGCACAGGCGTATCCAGAAAAAGAGCTGAACAGGCAGCTGCAGAAAAAATGTTAACTTTAATCAAGAATCAAAAATCATGAAATGTGGATATGTGGCTCTGATAGGTCGTCCCAACGTGGGGAAATCAACATTAATGAATCATTTACTGGGTCAGAAAATTAGTATTACCTCACGCAAGCCTCAAACTACTCGGCATCGTATATTGGGTATCAATACAACCGATGTAGGTCAAGTGATCTACATGGACACACCCGGTATGCACAAGGTAGAAAAAAAAGCCTTGAATCGCTATTTAAATAAAACGGCAGAAACAACATTGCTAGGCGTTGATGTGATTGTCTGGTTACTAGATGATTTATCCTGGCATCAATATGATGAAGTGATTTTTAAAAAGCTCAAAGAGGCTGGGCTTCCAGTTATTTTAGTGGTTAATAAAGTTGATAAAGTAAAAGATAAGGATGCCATTCTTGTTTTTTTTGCAGAAGCAGAAAAAAAATATGAATTTGAACAAATGCTTCCAATATCAGCGCTAAAAAAAATTAACTTAATCGAATTAGAAGATCAATTATTCAAATTATTACCAGAAAGAGAATTAATCTATCCTAAAGATCAGATTACTGACCGTCCTGAACGTTTTTTGGCTGCAGAAATAATTAGGGAGAAGCTCACCAGAAGACTGGGAGATGAGTTGCCCTATTCTTTAACAGTTGAAGTAGAACGCTATGAAGAGCAGGAAAAAATTACTAAAATTTATGCCATTATTTGGGTAGAGCGCAGTTCTCAGAAAAATATTGTTATTGGAAAACAAGGCGAAATGCTTAAAAAAGTAGGTACAGATGCAAGAATTGATATAGAAACCTTGATTGGTCAGAAGGTTTATTTACAGCTTTGGGTCAAAGTTAAAAAGGGCTGGGCGAATAATGAAAGAGCCTTGCAAAGTTTGGGCTTTTCAACTGAATAAAAACAATTGCTGTAACCCTAAGTGCTAAAACATGTTTTAGCACTTCAAAAATCTTCAATTTAGTTTTAAAAAGGTATCCACTAAGGGAGCTGGAAACAAATAATCGTCCATTATTGGACAGGATTTTTGTTTGTCTTTAGTCGTGCAGCGATAGGCGCATAGCGAGCTACGTAACTATTTATGCAACGCTGAAGATGGAAAAAATGACAAGTAAAATGTTAAATTAATTATGCTTGGGTACTTAACTGTTAAACTTTCAACTTCCCTATAATTTATAGTGGATACAATTTAAATATGCATGATTACTCAATTTAGGCGTGAGGAGTTATACGGGTGTAATTCAAAGTGAGGGAAAATCATTCTGTTTAGCATAAGTATCCCAATA
>CAYNRB010000013.1:0-32683 GCA_964399475.1 uncultured Methylomarinum sp. | reverse complement strand
TTAATCTGCTGACTTTTCAATTGTATTCAATTCAGTACACTCTGTATTTAATGCTACTTACTTAGGAGTGAGGATTTAATAATATCCGAAAGTTTGGCGCAGGATTTTTGTTCGTCTTCAAGGCGTAGAAACGGGCGCATAGCGAGCTATGCAACTGTTTCTACAACGCAGAAGACGGACAAAAAGACAAGCCAAGATTCGGATATTATTAAATCCTCGCTCCTTAATACACTTAGTGAACTATCTGAAAGAGAGAGATTACTCTCATATTATAAAATTCAATTAGATAGTGTTGAACGAAAAATCCTTTCAAATTCTCACTTAACTTTTATCAATATTAATCAGGATAAAAAACCAAATTCAAACAACTCAACAATTAACGAAAATTACGTACAATATAATGTTCCAGCGAAACTAGTAGATGAGAGAAATGATCTTGATAAAAAATATACAGAAATGGAGCAGCGAATAATTCAAGGCATTGATATAGGAAACGACAAACAAGAAAGTACAAATTCTTTAATGGCTTCTCTAATCCTTTTTGCAACATTAACTGGATCATTAGTTCAATCGTTAAGAGAAACAAATGAAGAAGACAATTTACCAAAGTCAGAAAATAAAGAAGAAAAATTATCGGATTTCCTTATTCGTATTTCAAGTGGACTAGGGGCTGGTATTGTCTGTGCGTTATTTCTTACAAGTAATGGTTGGTCATCTACTGAAGCATTTGAATTATTTCCATCCCTTGGATCATCCCTGAAAACATTAATTGGGTTTTTAGTAGGTATGTTCTCAAAAGATCTCTACGAACTTCTTGCAGATAGTGTTCCTGCTATTTTTAAATTTGTAAGAACTAAAATACCAGGTATCAAATAAACGTATCCACTATAAACCCCGGGCAACCGTCACTGATATATTGAATTAACGGGTAGCCTGGTTGTAGCGCAGCGAAATCCAGGAAGGAATGATACGACTGACCCTGGATTCCGCTACGCTCCATCCAGGCTACATTAATGACATGTCTGAGTGGCTGTCGGTCTCCATGTTCCCCCTGGGATTTATAGCGAATACAACTAAACAATAGAAGTTTAATTATTTAAAATCCCAATGACATAAGGTAACGCGCAATAAATAACCTACCAATATTGCGACGTATTTTTGTTTGCCTTTGGCGTTGCTACGTAGGGCACATAGCGAGCTATGTAACCGAAGTGGCAACGCCAAAGCCGGACAAAAAGACAAGCAAGATTGGTGGGTTATTTATTGCGTGTTGCCTAATGTCCTTGAACAAATTTTTCACGGACATTGGGATATAAAAAGAATCTTGTTTTTAGGCTTGCTTTCAAATATATTAAATTGCAAAATAATTATCAAAAATAGTTGTAAAATGAAGTGCTTAATACACGAAAAAAAGATATATTTCCTGTCTAATTTACTAAATAGTGCCTGAACGGAAATGCTGAAAGCCTTGCCAGTCAAGAGTTCTAAAGATAATAATGATTTGAAGATTTTGAAATTATCTCAAATAAAAACCAATATTCTGCAAATCATGACAATATTGATATTATTATAAAATTCTTCAAATGAAATTAATCGCTGTAGCCTTTATATTTAAAGGCTTATGGCATTTCCGTTCAGGCACTAAATACGTGTTGCAACAAGGCCTTCTGCAAGTAAATAAAACCTTTAGCTTTAATAAATCGATCACATAACAACAGTACGGAGAAAAATCATGGCTATATTCGCATTTGACGGCACCACATGTACACCAGGAAATTTATCAAACGTTTTTCGTATGTATGATGCATACCACAGCTTGCACAAATTTTATGCTACTGGCCCTGGAAGTCGTGGAACAATGCCTAGCAAATTATTTGAAAATATAACTGGTTATGGTGGGAAAGAGAGAATTAAAGATGCCTTCGAAATTTGGAAATATTGGCAAGAGAAAGAAGCAGATAAAAAAAGTAGAGAAACCATAATTGTTGGATTTTCACGTGGAGCGATTATTGCTCGTGAATTTGCCAATCAAATATGTGAAAATGGTGGGAAAGTTGATTTTTTGGGCTTATTTGATTCTGTTGGTTCTTTTGGAAATCCATTCGATATGACTGACCTTGGATATAGAAAATCAATACCAGCTGGGGTTCTCTATTGTGCACAAGCCATGTCTATCCATGAAGAACGTTTTACCTTTAGACTGGTTCGAGCAAATTTAGCAGAAAATAATACGCAAACAAACTTAAATGAAAGCTGGTTTCCTGGTGTTCATTCTGATATTGGAGGAACACTGAAAGAAGGATTAGGTTTCGCCACATTAAGCTGGATGTTTAAACAGGCATGTGTTGAAAACTCAGATCAATGGGATGATGATGCAATGAAAGAAGCGAAAAAAAACATTGATTGTGATGCTGAACCTTCAAAAAATAAAATTACTTTACCTGCATCTTTTTTAAACAAATATAGAACCAGAAAATTTGAATCTGATGATACAAAATGTTGTGAATAATAAATGGAAATCTAATGGATAATATTGATCAATTATTTGATTTACTCACAACCTATAATTAAGCATAATAGTAGGGTGATGCCATAGTTCGTTTCATTGCACCGCCCTCCTCCTCTTTAATTCTGTAATTGTTCCGCCTGCCATTTTTCTTTTTTAATTATATTGGGTAAAATACCTGAGCGTATTACTACTTGGGTAAAATTGTGAATTCCAGAAATTACAAACTCTGTTGAAGTGCTAAAACATGTTTTAGGTGGTTTCCAACAATAAATATGCCAGAATTGCGTAGGATTTTTGTTTCTGATTAAACAATCTCAAGAGGCGCATAGTTATTCTACGTAACGATTGAGATTGTTTGATCAGGAACAAAAAGACAAGAAAGCTTGGACTATTTATTGTTGGAAATCACCTTAGGAACGAGGATTCAATAATATACGAATTTTGACTTGTCTTTTTGTCCATCTTCTGCGTTGTAGCAACAGTTGCGTAGCTTGCTATGCGCCTGTTGCTACGCCTTGAAGACGAACAAAAATCCTGCGTCAAACTTTCGCATATTATTAAATCCTCGTTCCTTAGCACTCCAAACACAATTAAAGCCAGGGCTTATATTGGTTTGGTTTTTGCTACAATAGCACGAAACAATATTTCTAATCTTCTTTCATGTTGTGTGAAGGAACCCTTCAGCCTATAAATATTTCAATCAGAACATAAAATGGATCGATTAAAAGCTAAAATACGCGATATCCCTGACTTTCCTAAACCTGGAATTATTTTTAAAGACATAACGCCTCTGGTAAAAGACCCTGAGGCTATGCGCTTTGCAATTCAGCAATTGATCCAGCCATTTTTAACCAAAAACACCTTTACAGCAGTTGCAGGCATGGAGGCTCGGGGATTTATTTTTGGTACGCTGGTTGCCTGGGAAATGGATTTACCTTTTATCCCTCTTAGAAAACCGGGAAAACTGCCTTATGATGTGCAAAGCGTTTCATATGATCTTGAATATGGATCTGCTACATTAGAAGCGCATATTGATTCATTTGATGCTAACGATAGAGTGCTGATTGTTGATGATTTGTTGGCTACAGGGGGAACCGCTAAAGCGAGTTGTGATTTAGTGGAAAAAATGGGGGCAACGGTTGAGGCCTGCGCTTTTGTTATTGAACTAGATTTTCTTAAAGGAAGGGAAAAACTTGATGGCTATGAAATTCATTCCTTGATTCATTATTAGAAACTAAGTGATTTATAGTTGAATTCTAAATGCTAGTCCAAAATTATAGACTGTAGGTTAGCTTATCAAGCAAAGTAATGTTGTTGGGTTACGTTTTTTCGCTACGCTAAAAATTCTAACCAAACCTACGCGTATGAACCCTGCCCTTTCATATTAATTTGTCAGGATCTTAAAAAACCAAAGCCTATTTTATTGATTTTGTAGACGGTTAAGTTTATCAGATGCAGCTTCAAATGAGTCTGTTGCATTATCAAAAGACTTTACTGCACTACCAAATGAATCCGATGCATGACCAAAGCTACTATTTTTAGAGCAGGATCCTATCTTTATACTCGCATTTTCTGTCGGTTTCATGATATTTTCAGAAACTTCAACGCTTAATTCTTCGTTATCGTAGAATTCATCTTCAAAGTCAAATACATCATCGGTTATTTCAGATTCACCGTCAGTGATTAGAAATTTTCGATGTTGTAAAAAAGACTCTCGAGTAAAAACATAGGGATCAAGGGCTGCTTCTTTAATAAATTTTAATGAACCCTCAGCATTTGCTCTGGCATTCAATAATTGGATTAACTGAATGGGTGCACCAACATAACTTGCTGGATTTGCTACTATATCGAATATACTGCCAGGAACGCCTCTGCCGGATGAAGGACCTAAAACAGGTAATACCAGATAAGGGCCTTGCGGAACTCCCCAGACAGCTAAGGTTTGTGCAAAATCTTCTTCATTTTTTTCTAGACCAAACTCTGTTGCCACATCAAACAATCCAGCTAGACCTAGTGTTGTATTGATTGCAAAGCGTCCTGTATCTTCTGCACCTTGTATCAATTTTCCTTGCATTACATCATTGAGTACAACATTAATATCTTTAAGATTATTAAAGAAATTAGCAATCCCAGTTTGAACCAATTGTGGAGTCACCCATAAATAAGCATCAGAAATAGGTTCTGCTAGATAGGTATCAAGATCTTTATTAAATTCAAATACTTTTCTATTAAAATTTTCGTAAGGATCATTTTTGCTTACCTCAACTTCTACAGAAACAGATTCTTCAACAACATTTTGTCCAGCACAGCCTGTTAAAACCAGAAATATTGAGAATAGAAATGCATTAAAACTAGTTGAAAAATATTTGTTGCGTTGAAACTTACACATAATTTATAAACCCTGATTCAATTCTTTTGGTAATTATCAATTTTTTCGTCAATTTTTGCAATTAAAGCTTCAAATCCATTTCGTTGGAGAATACTAGTATATTCTGATCTTTTTAATGCTAAATCGCTGACACCATTGGCTATTATATTAATTATTCGCCACTCGTTGCCTTTTCTTTTCAGCATATAATCAAAATTGACATTTTTTTCATCAGGTAAAACAAATTCTGTATGGACTATTACCCCACCTCTTGCTGTTTTATCTTCTGATATATAAGAAAAATATTCTCCTGAAAAACCTTTGAAATTATAGGCATAAGCAGAAACACTTAAGCGATAAAAAACTTCGGTCAGCTTAAGTTTCTGTTCATTAGATAACTTTTTCCATTCCTTGCCAACTACAATTCGTGCTATTTTGTTTAAATCATGACTTTTTACTATCGCAGCTTCAAGTATTTCATAACGTCCCTGAAAACCAAGTACTTCACCCTGTTTCATTACGCTTAACAATTCATCTTGGAATGCAAGCACGATTTCTTTGGCACTATTTAACTGTATTGCTTCTGACAGAATTGATTCATTCTTGGAGGGAGTGACGGCAAATGAGTTATTGATACCTTGAATAGAAATCAAGAAAATCAGGCACATTTTTACTTTATTCAACATATTCAAACAAAACCTCCAACCATTATATAGCTTTCAATAATGAATTCTGTGAAAAATTTACAAAATATATCACAGAAATCGCCCCCACTCTCAGTATAGGACGCAGGAGCGTCCAAGAAGGAATTCCCACGAGGCGTGTGGGAAGAACTATTTCATTATTTATTAAAATTCAATTTTTACTGGAATTTCAGATAATGATGTGATTTTATCTGGCTCAGGATAATCAGCCGTGTTAACTTCAACCATATCTCCGGTCGTTTTTGGGCCTCGTAATGAAACCATCAAACCTTTAAGTGGATTAGCCAACATGTCCTCTACAGCTGTTGCTTCATATCCACAGTGAGCCATGCAGTTTGCACATTTAGGATTAGACGCATTTCCATATTTTTCCCAAGGCGTTGTTTCCAATAACTCTTGAAAAGTATCAACATGGCCTTCATCTGCCAGCAGATAGCAAGGTTTTTGCCAACCAAATACATTGCGAGTTGGATTGCCCCAAGGTGTACATTCGTAGGCCTGATTACCCGCTAAAAAGTCTAGATAAAGTGATGAATGATTTAATTTCCATTGACGAGCCTTTTCTCTTTTCTTACCTAGAGAAAAGATACCTCTAAATAGTTCCTTGACATCTTTACCTTTAATGAAGACATCCTGCCTAGGTGCATGTTCATAGCTAAACCCAGGTGCAATTGTGACACCTTCTATGCCTAATTCAGTCACATAATCTAAAAATTCGGCAACTTCGTTGGCTTTTTCTCCCTGAAACAAAGTGCAGTTAACGGTTACTCTAAAGCCTTTGCTCAATGCCAATTTAATTGCTGAAACAGCAATATCAAAAACACCGTCTTGACACACAGAGGTATCGTGCCTTTCTTTATTACCATCCAAATGGATGGAAAATGTTAAATAAGGAGATGGTGTATAATCCTTAATTCTTTTCTTTAGTAATAAGGCATTAGTACAGAGATAGACAAACTTTTTACGCTCAACAATTCCAGCTACTATTTCAGGCATTTCCTTATGGATTAAAGGTTCTCCACCTGGAATGGAAACCATGGGTGCGCCACATTCATCAACGGCCTCCAGACACTCTTTAACTGTTAGTCGTTTGTCCAGGATGTCATCAGGATGATCAATTTTACCACAACCAGCACAAGCTAAATTACACCGATATAAAGGTTCAAGCATTAGAACCAATGGGTATTTTTTGATACCTTTTAATTTTTGTTTAATTAAATAACTTCCGACTGCCAATTGCTGACGTAATGGAACGCTCATTATTGTCTCTCCAAATATAATATTCACTCAACCCTCTTTAAAATGATCCTAGAAAATCAACATTAAGAGTAAGTTGTAAAATAACAACAAATTTTCGATAACTGGACAGCTAGTTGCTGAAAAAGGTCAATATATCAAAAATTAATTGCTTATTTAATCTGTTTAGAATACTACCTTTTTTGAACTTATTCCAGCTTTACCTGACAATACTACTGAAGAATATTAACTTTCTGCTAATTTTTTTAGCATAAATACAACAACTGTAAGAAATAAATAATCATCTTTTGGAATCAGTTATGATTCTAGATAGTAAAGATCGTTTTTATTACGCTTATAAAAGTTCGTTACTGCCCTTCCCTACGCCTTAAGACCAACTGATTAAGCACTGATTGAACATTTTTAACAGTTTATTAATTTCGCAGTCATTATACTGCAAATTAATATTAATTTGTAAACAACAATAGTTATAAGGGATACCTGACCTTACTTGCATTTGCAATAAAACAACATAGTTTTGCAAAATACCAACAAAGCGTCTATCATGCAACGGTATACTGAATTATTTCGCTGCTTTTTAAAGGAATTATGAACGGATCTCAAGTATCAATTGAAACCTCGGCTACGCTTGCCAATCTATCGGATGCAGAATTTCAAGCTGTATTACTTAAAGGCGTATCTCGTACTTTTGCCTTGACAATTCCTCAGTTACCTAACGAACTTTATCCTGCAGTTGCCAATGCCTATCTACTATGCCGTATCGTTGATACCATAGAAGATGAAGTATCTCTTGATGCAGAGCAGAAAAAATATTTTTGCTCACAGTTTATCAACATTGTAAAAAGTGGGGAAAATGCAGAACCCTTTGCAAAAGAACTCGCCCCTTTACTCTCCGACCAAACACTTCAAGCTGAGCATAGCTTGATACAAGTGACTCCAAGAGTTATTAAAATCACCCATTCATTAGATTCTGAACAAATAGAAGCCTTGGTCTGTTGCGTTGAAACAATGGCGAATGGCATGCCAATTTTCCAGGCTCTGGATTTAAATTCTGGAGTAAAAACTCTAGATGATATGAATGATTACTGCTACTACGTTGCAGGTTGTGTAGGAGAGATGCTGGCTAAACTTTTCTGTCATTATTCAAGCGACATCAATATCCATAAGGATGAATTATTAGCTTTGTCCGTCTCCTTTGGTCAAGGCCTGCAAATGACGAACATTCTTAAAGATATTTGGGATGATGCGAAAAGAGGTGTTTGCTGGTTACCACAAGATATATTTACTGAAACTGGTTTTGATCTTAAAAACCTAACGCCAGAAAGCAATGATGAAAACTTTCGCTTAGGCCTGGAACATTTGATCAGCATTGCCCATCAGCATTTGGCCAATGCGTTGAAATACACTCAACTTCTGCCTCCCCATGAGACAGGACTGCGTAATTTCTGTTTATGGGCTTTAGGGATGGCTATCCTGACTTTAAAAAACATCAAAAACAAACTTGATTTTAACGATTCAGACCAAGTAAAAATCACTCGCAACAATGTTAAAGCAACGATATTCATCAGTAAATTAACTGCTAGCAACAATACACTCCTATCTTGGATATTCAATATAAGCAGTCAACATCTAAAAACATCTGATTGGCAATATAGGCCGCAGAATGAAACACAATCAGGGGAAAGCCATGTTTGATGAAACCTCAGCGTCGTTAGAAAGCAATGAAAAGCAAAGCAACCCTACATTCATGACACCAAAAACCAATGACTTAGATGTTGCAATTAATAAAGCTCAAGAAAAATTATTAAGCCTACAAGATAAAGAAGGCTATTGGGTATTTGAACTGGAAGCTGATTGCAGCATCCCAGCCGAATACATCATGATGATGCATTATCTTGATGATATAGATATTGAATTACAAAACAAACTAGCAACTTATATCCGATCTAGACAAGAAGATGCAGGGCATTATCCACTGTTTACTGGTGGGGAAGGCGATATAAGCGCTAGTATCAAATCTTACTATGCTTTGAAAATGGCTGGCGATAATATTGATGCGCCTAATATGGCTAAATTACGAAACTATATACTTAGTCAGGGTGGAGCAGCTAAAGCCAATGTCTTTACACGTATAGCATTAGCCACATTTGAGCAGCTTCCCTGGCGTGGTGTTCCCTTTATTCCTGTCGAAATCATGCTACTACCTAAATGGTTTCCCTTCCATTTGGATAAGGTTTCATATTGGTCTCGTATTGTAATGGTGCCTTTGTTTATTATTTGTTCTCATAAGGCAACAGCCAAGAATCCCAATAATATAGGCGTTCGAGAGCTTTTTCTTATTGATCCAGACAAAGAAAAACATTATTTTCCAGAGCGCACATTATTAAATAAAGCATTTCTATTTCTGGACAAACTGGGTCGAATAACACGTCCTTTTTATCCGGAAAAAATTCATCAACTTGCTGTCAAAAAAGCAGTGGACTGGTTCACTGAACGTTTAAATGGCGAAGACGGATTGGGTGGAATTTTTCCCGGCATGGTCAACTCATATGAAGTAATGTTGTTACTGGGTTATCCTGAAGATCACGAGCATGTTGTTACTGCACGAAAAGCGATTGATAAATTATTGGTAATTAATGAAAATGATGCGTATTGCCAACCTTGTCTATCTCCCGTATGGGATACAGGGTTAGCTGTACTTGCATTGCAAGAAGCTGACAAACAAAAAAACAGCAAAAACCTTTCACGCGCCTATGATTGGTTAAAAACCAAACAACTTTCTGATGAACCAGGTGACTGGCGAATATCCAAACCCCATGTTGAAGGTGGCGGCTGGGCTTTCCAATATGAAAACCCTCATTATCCCGATGTGGATGATACAGCCGTTGTAGCTTTTGCAATGGCTGATGCTGAATTCGCCGAAGACTTTGACGAACCCATACACAGAGCAACACGTTGGATTGTTGGCATGCAATCAAAAAATGGGGGCTATGGTGCTTTCGATGTTGATAATACCTATTATTATCTAGATGAAATCCCTTTTTCTGATCATGGTGCATTACTGGACCCTCCTACTGCGGATGTGAGTGCTCGTTGTGTCATGTTAATGGCTAAAGTTGCACAAAATCACGATGAATATCTACCCGCTCTTGATCGGACAATTGAATATATTCGCAAGGAACAAGAACAAGATGGCTCTTGGTTTGGACGCTGGGGAACTAATTATATCTATGGTACTTGGTCAGTATTATTAGGACTTGAACAAACCAGCATTCCAAAAACAGACCCACTATTTACAAAAGCTGTCACCTATCTTAAAAGCGTCCAACGTAAAGATGGAGGCTGGGGTGAAGACAACCAAAGTTATTATGATAGAAAAGAATTTAGCGGTAAATATCACTTAAGCACTTCGTTTCAAACTGCCTGGGCAGTCATTGGTCTGATTGCAGCAGGTGAAGTCAATAGTTCAGAAGTTAAAGCAGGTATTGATTTTATACTACGAGAACAGCAAGAAAATGGTGTCTGGAATGACAACTGCTTTACAGCACCTGGCTTTCCTAAAGTGTTTTTTCTAAAATATCATGGCTATGATAAATATTTTCCACTCTGGGCATTAGCACGTTATAGAAATGAACTTAATAAATCAACCTAAAACAGCACTAATGAATGCGCATGAAATATATTTTCCCAAACCGATAAATCTGTCAATTAAATCGTGATTACAGGAATTATAGTTGCATTAGCCGCCGAATTAAGTACTCTGACCGATCAGAAAATGAAAAAAGGTGACTGTATTTTCATCAATGATCATACTTTGCTAGTATTTTCCGGAGCAGGCTCTGAAAACGCCAGAAACGCCAGTCAATTATTGATTAAAAAAGGTGCTGAAAGACTTATAAGTTGGGGCTGTGCAGCGGCTTTAAAAACCAATCTAAATCCTGGTGATTTAATACTGCCACAAACCTTAACTACGGAAGATCAAGAACAATTATCCTTATCCACACCTTGGTTTCATTACGTTCTTGAAAATTTCACCTCATTTACGGCTTATACCGGACCACTTACTGAAAGTAGCGTTATTGTTACAGAAAGCGCTGCAAAAAAAGCACTGCATAGAAAAAATAGAGCCATCGCCTTAGATATGGAAAGTATAGCGGTTGCTAAAATAGCTATCGAACAGAACATTCCTGTACTGGTGATTCGAAGTATTGTTGATCCAATAGAAATGGATCTTCCCAAAGCAGTCAGTTTTTCTCTAGATGATCAGGGTGAAGTAGTGTTAATCAAATTACTCTGGTTTTTACTCACTCATCCTACAGAATTACCTGGATTAATTACTCTCGGCATGCATTTCAATGCCGCAAAAAATAAATTAAAGTTAGTTGCAAAGCATCTTGATATAATAGTCGGTTTTGAGCAAAACTCTATCAACAAATGAGCGCACTTTCTTCGTCAGTTATAGACCGGTTTTTATGCTGGTGGGGCACACAAGTACTTCGTTTTCCGTGGTCATTAATAATTTTAAGCATTTTATTAAGTGCTGCAAGCTTGTATTACACAGTTGAAAATTTGGGTATTAATACTAATTCAGCTGAAATGCTCTCTCCCGACCTGCCATTCCAAAAAAACCGACGACTCATAGAAGCCGAATTCCCACAAGATGCCGGAGTTATTATTTTGGTAGTCGACGCTCCAACCCCCGAACAAACTTCTCAGGCAGCTAATTTACTAGCAGAATCATTAAAAGCACAACCTGAACAATTTCTGTCAGTTTATGTACCCACAGAAAATGATTTTTTTAGAAAACAAGCCTTACTTTTTTTAGATCAAGATGAGCTGGAAGAACTTGCGGATAAATTAACAGATGCCCAACCTTTTATTGGCTATTTATCTCAACATTATGCCTTACAAGGATTGTTTGACATCATCATTGAAGCCCTGAAAAAAACTGATGAAGCCTTGCCAATAGATGTTAACCCCTTATTACAATCAATCAACGATGCAATAACCCATCAACTGGCAGGGCAGAATTATCAGGTATCTTGGCAAAATCTGTTAGCAGCAGAAAAATTAAATACCCAAACTAATAGAACGCTAGTTATAGCTCGGCCAAAAATGAATTTTAATGAAATTTTACCGGCCGAACATGCTTTAACAGCAGCAAGAAACACTGTTAACCAGATAATGACAAATAATCCAGGTATTAGAATTCGGATTACTGGGGAAACTGCTTTGGAGCATGAGGAACTGGAAAGTGTCAGTGAAGGCGCCCTGTTTTCTGGATTAGCTTCTTTATTCCTGGTTTGTGCCTCACTCTGGATAGGTTTACGCTCATTCAAATTATTATTTGCAACTTTTATTGTATTAATTTTAGGTCTGATTCTGACCGCTGGTTTTGCAACCCTTGCGATTGGACATCTGAACTTAATATCAATTGCTTTTGCAGTCCTTTATATTGGTTTAGGTGTGGATTATGCCATTCATATTTGCTTACATTATAGAGAATGTCGAGCGAAAGGCATGGAAAATGGCGCAGCTATCAGTGATAGCATACATACAGTAGGATTCTCTATTTTTTTATGCGCGATCACTACATCAATGGGGTTTTTAGCTTTTATACCTACTGATTTTGCAGGTGTTTCAGAATTAGGCATTATCTCTGGTGGTGGCATGTTCATAGGACTTGGTATTTCACTCACTTTATTACCTGCCTTATTAAACATTTTTGCCATTAAAAATGTAAAACCTATCCGTTCAACATTTAGTATCGGATCGTTAGCCACCCTGCCCTTTCGTCATGCTACCCAGATAAAAGTCTGTTCAATTGTTTTTGCCCTGATCTCCATTGGCTTGCTAACACAACTGGTTTTTGATTCCAATCCTATTAATTTAAGAGACCCTAATAGCGAATCTGTTTCAACCATCAAAGAATTACTTGCTTCCCAAACCGATTCACCCTTTGCTCTGTCAGCATTAGCTCCTGATTTAGAAACGGCAAAAAAACTGGCGGATCAATTGGAACAACTTCCCTCCGTTCACTCCACGATTATTCTCAGCAATTTAGTCGCAGAAAATCAACAGCAAAAATTGGAAACCATAGAAGAACTGGATCTGATTTTAGGGAATCAACTCACTACTTTTAATGAGCAGTTAAACCAGACCCAACCTAAACAGGCATTACTTGGTTTTAATACAGCCATTACTGAATTATTAAAAAACCAGGCCAGTAATCTTCCTATAGCAACTTTGCAATTATTACAGACCAATATAAATTTACTATTAAACAGTGATCCAGACGAAACAATTAGTCAGCCTTATTTATTACTTGAAAAGAATATTCTGGGTCTGCTTCCTTATACAATGGATCGTCTGCGAACTAGTATGACAGCATCTGCTTATCAATTAGCAGATTTGCCAGGCTATATAAGTTCTCATTGGCTCAGCCCTAATGGACTGTATAAAATACTCATCAGGCCCGAACATGATCAGAATGAAGTGGCGAATTTGAAACAATTTGTAGCAGAAGTACAAGCTGCCGCACCATCTTCATCTGGCCTTCCGGTTGCCGACCAAGCATCAGGAACAGCCGTAGTTAAAGCATTTATCCAGGCTTTTTCTGCCGCGATCATCGCTATTTTCCTACTGTTACTACTGATATTAAGAGACATTAAAAGCACCTTGCTGGTCATTGGACCTCTATTGTTAGCAGGCTTGCTAACAGGGGCAACCAACGTATTGCTGAATAACCCTTTTAACTTTGCCAATATTATTGCACTTCCTTTGTTAATGGGTATGGGAGTAGATAGCGGTATACATATTATGCATCGTTTAAAATCAGGACTAGCTAATAATGAAGAAATTTTACAAAGTAGTACTGCACGAGGTGTTTTTTTTAGCTCTTTAACCACCATGTGTAGTTTTTCCAGTCTGGCTTTTACGCCTCATGTAGGAACTGCCAGCATGGGTTTATTACTGGCGGTTGGAATTTTCTTTACTTTGATTTGTACACTGGTAGTGCTGCCTGCTTTTTACGGTAAAGGTAACTAGAAGACTATCTGAGAAAAAAAACCGTAGCGAGAAAATGGCCAAAATAGATTTTCCGCACTAGTGCATGGATGCACGTAGGTAGAATAATACAGGAGCTATTGCCGAGTAGGTTTTCTATTCTCAGACAGCTTCCTAGTGCTCCGACAATTTAGGTTTGATGGTTGAATGATGTAGAGCGGACTTTAGTCCGCAACGAATTAAATTAGCGTTATTAGCAGACTAAAGTCCGCTCTACAATCCTCAAAAATCAAAATTTACAGGTAAATTCTAATTAGTCATTCCTGTATGTTTTATACAAGAAACTTCGGGAATGACATTTTTTAAATTGTTGCACTATCAATCAAATATTGATAGTGCAACAGGAACGAACAGGCACAACATAAATTCGTGTCTATTCTGTTTTAGAACATTATAGAGGTATTTAATGTCTTTCAGTATCGCTGAACTTTTTGCACAACAGTTTGACAATAAATTCGAGTTGCATGAACAACATCTTAACAACCAAATGGTTAGAGTATTAAGAACCATTGGTTATGATAGAAATTATAAAAAAGCACTCGGTCAATACTTGTATGATGATCAGGACAATGAATATCTGGATTTACTGAGCGGATTTGGTGTATTTGCCCTAGGAAGAAATCATCCAGCGATTATCAGCGCTTTACAAGAAACATTGACTTTAGAACTTCCAAATCTGGTACAAATGGATGTGTCTTTATTAAGCGGTCTATTAGCTAAAAAAATCCTGGCAACAGTCCCAGAAAACATCAACAAAATGTTTTTCAGCAACTCCGGTACAGAAGCTGTTGAAGCCGCCATAAAATTTGCTCGTTATACCACTAAGCGAGAACGTATCTTGCATTGTGAACATAGTTTTCATGGTTTGACTTTGGGAGCATTATCCTTAAATGGTGAAGAAATATTTAGAGAAGGTTTTGGCCCATTGCTTCCTAACTGCATTGCTATTCCCTTTAACGATTTAGAGGCTTTGGAAAATGCTTTATCGAGCAAAGATGTGGCTGCATTTATTGTAGAACCTATTCAAGGCAAAGGTGTTAATGTTCCAGATGACAGCTATCTTCCTGGAGTCGAACGGCTATGTAAAAAATATGGCACATTATTCGTTGCTGATGAAATTCAAACTGGCTTAGGTCGTACTGGAAAATTCTGGGCTATAGATCACTGGAATGTAAAACCTGACATGATTTTGATGGCCAAAGCTTTATCGGGTGGATTTATTCCAGTGGGCGCGGTTGCCATGACTCAAAAAATTATGGATACAGTATTTAATCGTATGGATAGAGCCGTTGTTCATGGTTCAACTTTTTCAAAAAACAACATGGCAATGGCAGCTGGTCTTGCCACTTTACAGGTAATAGAAGATGAAAAACTGGTGGAAAATAGCGCAAAGATTGGTAATGATATTATCAATTCAATTAACGCAACTGCCAGTCAATACGAATTCCTAAAAGAAGCGAGAGGAAAAGGCATGATGATTGCCGTTGAATTTCAATCACCTAAAAAACTTGCGCTAAAAGCTGCCTGGGCCATGCTGGAAGCTGCAAACAAAGGATTGTTCTGCCAAATGATAACCATTCCCTTATTTAAAGATCATCACTTGTTAACACAGGTAGCAGGACATGGAATGAATGTTGTCAAACTATTACCTCCACTCAATCTAACTCAGAAAGACCGAGACTGGATTGTTAATTCTTTTGATAAAGCGATAGCAGATACACATCAAGTCCCAGGGTCAATTTGGGATTTGGGTAAAAATCTGGCAGGTCATGCAATCAAAAATAAATCTAAATAATTATAATACTATGGACTTATCAAAAGACTATCCTCTACTTAAAGAAATCAACCTACCGGCTGATGTTCGAAAGCTGGATAAAAAACAACTCAACGATTTATCAAAAGAGTTACGCAATTATTTAACCCATACAGTCAGTCTTTCTGGTGGTCATTTTTCCGCAGGTCTAGGAACGGTCGAACTCACAGTCGCTTTACACTATGTATTTAATACGCCAGAAGATCAGCTGGTTTGGGATGTAGGTCATCAGGCTTATCCACATAAGATATTAACGGGTCGAAAAGAAAAAATGCCGACTATACGCACTAAGGATGGGATATGCGCATTTCCAAATCGTGCAGAAAGTGAATATGATGCTTTTGGAGTAGGACATTCCAGCACATCCATCAGTGCAGCATTAGGCATGGCAATAGCATCTCAGGCCAAAGGTGAAGACAAACGCATGGTAGCCATTATCGGCGATGGTAGTATTACTGGCGGTATGGCGTATGAAGCAATGAACCACGCAGGATCAATTGATGCTAACCTGTTGGTGATTCTGAATGATAATGATATGTCCATTTCGCCCAATGTAGGCGCGATGAACAATTACTTTACCCGGGTAATTTCCAGCAAATTGTATTCAACAGTCAGGGAAGAAAGTAAAAAAGTCTTGAGTAAAATGCCCAGTGTCTGGGATTTAGCCCGTAAAACCGAAGAACATGTTAAAGGCATGATTGTTCCTGGAACATTGTTTGAGGAATTAGGCTTTAATTATATTGGTCCGATTGATGGACATGATGTCGATATGGTGGTCGATACATTAAGCAATATCAAGGATCTTTCAGGCCCTGTGTTTTTACATGTAGTCACCAAAAAAGGTAAAGGTTACCCACCCGCTGAAAAAGACCCATTAGCTTATCATGGTGTCCCGGCTTTTGACCCTAAAGAGGATTCGTTACCCAAATCAGCACCTTCCCCCCATCCCACCTATACGCAAGTATTCGGAAGTTGGTTATGTGATATGGCAGAAAAAGATGAGCGTTTACTAGGTATTACCCCTGCTATGCGTGAAGGCTCTGGCCTGGTTAAGTTTTCCGAACGTTTTCCTGATCGCTATTTCGATGTAGCGATTGCAGAACAACATGCAGTAACATTGGCAGCAGGTCAGGCATGTCAAGGCGCAAAACCGGTAGTCGCCATTTATTCCACTTTTTTACAACGAGCCTATGATCAGCTGATTCATGATGTGGCAATCCAGAACCTAGATGTATTATTTGCGCTAGATAGAGCCGGTTTAGTCGGCCCTGATGGCCCCACACATGCAGGAAGTTTTGATTACAGTTATTTGCGCTGCATACCGAATATGTTAGTCATGGCAGCCGCTGATGAAAATGAATGCAGGCAAATGTTAACAACAGGTTATAACTATAATGGCCCAGCATCTGTTCGCTATCCTAGAGGAAAAGGGCCAGGCACGGTAGTTTCTGAGGAATTATCTGAATTAGAAATTGGTAAAGCTGAAATTCGCCATCAAGGTGGACGCATTGCCATTTTAGCCTGGGGAAGTATGGTTACACCTGCACTAGAAGTAGGCAAAAAATTAGGCGCAACGGTGATTAATATGCGCTTTGTTAAACCCATGGATGAAGAAATGATTTTGCAATTGGCAAAAAGTCATGATGTCTTGGTCACTGTGGAAGAAAATGTCATTTCGGGTGGTGTCGGATCTGCTGTTAATAATTTTTTACAGGCACAAAAAATATTAATGCCAGTTTTGAATTTAGGTTTACCTGATTTATTTATAGAACAAGGTACCCGAGAAGAATTGCTGGCTCAGTGTGGGCTGGATATTCAAGGCATTTTTGATAGTATTAGTGACTTCTGTGCTTAGTTTTAACATTGAATTTTGGAGTGATAAATCAGGTTTTTTCACTCCAAAGCAATATCTTTAACTCTTTCCTTAATAAGTGGGTAATTAATAATGTTAGAAATCATTCAATTACCCGTTTTAGAAGATAATTTTATTTATCTTCTCCATGATCCTATTTCAGCCGAAACTGCCGTTGTAGACCCTGCACTCGCTCAACCTGTTTTAGATACATTAAAAAATAAAAGCTGGTCATTGACCTACATATTCAATACTCATCATCACTGGGATCATATCGGTGCTAATCTTGAATTAAAAGAAAAAACAAACTGTCAAATATTAGCTCTTGGCGCTGATCATTCAAGAATTCCAGGAATAGATCATCATCTTAAACAGGGAGATGAAGTAAAATTAGGCAATCAATTAGGGACTGTGATTGAAACACCCGGTCATACTTTGGGACATATTGTTTACTATTTTCCTGACAGTCATGCGCTGTTTTGTGGTGACACATTATTTTCAATGGGCTGTGGTCGATTATTCGAAGGCTCAGCCGAACAAATGTGGCATTCATTGCAAGCGTTGAAAAAACTACCTCGTCAAACACGAATTTATTGTGCGCATGAATACACACAAGCTAATGCTCAATTTGCTTTAACACTGGAACCTAATAATAAGCAATTGCTTCAAAGAATTCATCAAGTTAATTTACTCCGAACTAACAATAAACCAACCATTCCTTCTACCATAGGCTTAGAACTGGAAACCAATCCTTTTTTAAGAGAGCAAAGTCCAGAATTACAGGAATCAATTGAGATGACAGGTTTATCAGCCGTAAAAATATTCAGCAAAATTAGGATATTGAAAGACAATTTTTAATTCGTTTCTGCATCTCTCCCTAGCTTTAAAACTGAAATTAAGTTCTGGAGTGCTAAAACATGTTTTAGCACTCCAAATTTGAAGCTTGTCAACTCCAATTAGAAATGAATCATCAAGAAATCGACAGAGAAGTCATAGTAGAATCAGTTGAATCCAAAAAACTGAGCCAAGTTGAAGGCGCAAGACAACTGAACATTAGTACACGCCAAATGAGACGCTTGCAGAAACGTTATCGTCAAGAGGCGCCCGAAGGTCTTCTATCAAAACACAAAGGAAAGCCCAGTAACAATCAACTAAGCGCAACAGTTAAATCAGAATTCTGCGAGCTGATACGAAAAAAATACAGTGATTTTGGCCCGACACTGGCACATGAAAAATTAGTGGAGCAGCATAATAAAAAGCTCTCAATTGAGAGCTTAAGGCAACTCATGATTAGCGATGAACTTTGGGCTCCTAAACAGATAAAAACCAAACGCGTGTTTCAATTACGAGTTAGACGAGAAAGGTTTGGAGAATTGATCTAGATTGATGGCTCACCCCATGACTGGTTTGAAGGTCGGAGTGGTGTTTGTACCCTCATTGTTTTTATTGATGATGCCACCAATCAATTAACGGGTCTTCTTTTTCCCGACAGAGACGACAAAAGCCTACTACGCTCCATCCAGGCTACATTGATGGCATGTCTGAGTAGCTGTCGGTCTTCCATTTATAGCGGGTACATTAAATCGTCTGTTGGTTTAATCGTTGTTTGTTTGGGTTTAAGGTTGAAATTTATAGTATTTGAATAGTTGCGAATCAGTAAATACGGCAACGACTTTCAGTCGTGAAGGTCTTACGCAAACTGAAAGCTAAAACCGACACCCTGAGTAGTGTGTCTGACCGTTCTGTTGGCATAGGGGGGGAGCAGTGAACAATGATAAAACAATCAATCAGACAAATAATATTCAACGGTAGAAACCACTCGCACCTTTTTAATATGCGGATTATTTTTATCTCGTGCGTTAATACTAAATTGACCCTGAGAAGCTGTTTTTATTTTACCCAAACGACTTTTAGAATCGGAGGCAAATTTTTCAGCCACTTCTCTGGCTTTTCTAGTAGCTTCTTCAATCATTTCAGGTTTCACTTCATTTAAGCGGGTAAAAATGTATTCTGTTTGAGATTGGTAATCTCCTCCGGTAAACACAATACCTTGTTTTCCAAGTTCCGATAATGTACCCAGTACTGCACGAACAGTTTTAATATCTTTTGAATAGACTGTGACAGTCTGAACAGCCGTATAGCGAAATTCAGGCTTGAAATTATTTCCATATTGTTGCGCTGATTTGTCCGTTATGGCAGGTGATGCAAAGCTTATCTCATCGGGTTTTATTCCATTCTTGCCAAGGAAAGTTTCAATCTTTGAGGTGCTTTTTTCTATTGAATCATATAAGCTTTCCAAATTGTTTCCGGCTGAAGTGAATTGTATAGGCCATATCACAATATCGGCTTGATATTCTTGTTCAGATAATCCTTTTACTGTAACGCTACGCTCATATTGCTTGTATTCAATCGCCGCATTTCCTATCAGGTACCCCAATGCGCTCAACCCGATAAATATAAATGCGCCTAGAATAAAAGCACTTAAATTGCTATTTTTTTGCACTTAACTCTCCTTTACTGAAGTTTCCCAATTATTTTCATCGTGACGTATAAAGAGAAACCATTTAAATTGGGGTTTGATACATTTAGGGCAAAACCAGCTAATTTAAAAAACCTTATTCATAGCTGGTTTCATCGACTTTAAAATTGGGAAACTTCAGTCTCATTTATTAAACAACTGACAATTTACGTATACTTCGCTCGGTCACGGTTGCGGAATTTATAGCGAGTTGGTTTTTGTCAATAGCAAGGCGCTCAAACAAGCCCATAGCGAGCTACGCAACTGTTTCAGCAACGCAGTCTATCGGCAAAAACCGACCGCTCGAAACCCACAACCGTGACCGTATGAAGTATAAAAAAATAAAATGACTTCCATTCGGTAATAATCCTTATTTCCAGGTAATATTACTTAACCTGCCTATCAATATAGTACACTTCGCATTTTAGTGGTGCATCATTTTAAACTTCAAATAAGAGGTCATAACACAAAATACTATAAATAGGATTGACTGTTGACTCTAATTTTAGTTAATTGTTTTTTAAAATCAATAGAGTAAAAACAATTTCATGTTTGGACTTCCAGGCATCCTTAGAAAAACATATTCATAAATTTAATATTCCGCACTAATGCAGTGCATTTTTTATTTATAAGTAAATATTAATTTTATAATTTTTCTTTATTTTTCAATTATTATAATGAGTTATAAAAGTTGGTACGCAATCTGCTTATAAGCAACATAAAAAAACACACCCAAACTTTCCTAGGGGTTAAGTATGAACACAAAACAAACATTGGTCGTTATCGGAAACGGTATGGTTGGGCAGAACTTTTTGCAAAGCTTTGTTAATACAGATGCCAGTGAAAATTATGAGATTGTTACTTTTTGTGAAGAGCCACGTGTCGCCTATGATCGAGTACATTTAACTGAATTTTTCTCAGGAAAAACAGCGGCTGACCTTTCACTTGTTGAAGATGATTTTTTTAATCAAAATAGAATCACAATCCACATTGGTGACAAAGCAGACAAGATAAATCGTGATACAAAAACGGTAATATCAGCTAATGGTATAGAAGTTAATTATCACAAACTGGTTTTAGCAACGGGGTCATACCCGTTTGTACCGCCAGTTCCCGGTCATGATCGAGAAAACTGCTTTGTTTATCGGACTATCGAAGATTTAGAACAAATCTCTGGAAGTGCAAGAAAAAGTAAAATTGGCGTAGTCATTGGCGGTGGATTACTCGGTCTGGAGGCAGCTAAAGCATTGGTAGATTTAGGTTTGGAAACCCATGTGGTTGAATTTGCACCTCGTTTAATGGCTGTCCAGTTAGATGATGCTGGCGGGGCTATGTTACGCACTAAAATTGAAAATTTAGGAGTTAATGTGCATACCAGTAAAAACACCACTAAAATTATTGATGGAACAGACTGCTTCCATAAAATGATTTTTGCAGATGGCGCTGAACTGGAAACCGATATTATCGTATTTTCTGCGGGTATTCGCCCTCGTGATGATATTGCCCAGGCATGTGACTTAGAAATCGGGTCTCGTGGTGGTATTGTTATTAATAATCAATGCGCTACATCTGATCCAGATATATATGCCATTGGCGAGTGTGCATTATGGAATAATCGTATTTTTGGTCTGGTTGCACCCGGTTATACCATGGCTCGTACAGTTGTTGACCAACTAGTGGGTAAAGAATCCAGTTTTACCGGTGCGGATATGAGCACCAAACTTAAATTGATGGGTATTGATGTAGCGAGTATTGGTGATGCCCATGCACAATCACAGGGTGCCATCGTTTATAGTTATCAGGATGGTGACACAGGAATTTATAAACGCTTGATAGTCAGTGAAAATAAAAAACATCTTTTAGGTGCCATCTTAGTGGGTGATGCATCAGGCTACGGAACTTTATTGCAATATTATCAGAATGCTATTGAATTACCCGAAAACCCTGACTCGCTGATTTTACCTGCTCGATCTGATGAATCAGTGGGTTTAGGGCCTGATGCTTTACCCGATTCAGCTCAGATATGCTCCTGCTATGACGTTTCTAAAGGCCAGATTTGCGATGCAGTTGAAGCAGGGTGTACCGATATAGGTGCCTTAAAAACTCAAACCAAAGCATCGACTGGTTGTGGTGGTTGTTCTGCATTACTGAAATCAGTCTTGAATTGCGAATTAGAAAAATCCGGCATTGAAGTCAATACAGACATTTGTGAACACTTTGCTTACACACGCCAGGATTTGTATAACTTGATCATACTGGAAGAAATTAAAACCTTTAATGAGTTACTCACTACTCATGGAAGCGGACACGGTTGTGATATTTGCAAACCCACTGTCACCTCTATTCTGTCGTCTTACTGGAATGAATATATTTTAAAGAAACAGCATCTTAGCTTATTAGATACCAATGATACTTTCTTGGCTAATATGCAAAAAGATGGCACCTATTCCGTTGTACCTAGAATCACGGGGGGAGAAATAACCCCCGACATGCTGATTGTCTTAGGCCAGGTCGGAAAAAAATATAAGCTTTATACAAAAATCACTGGTGGTCAACGTGTGGATTTATTTGGTGCACGCGTGGATCAACTGCCTTTAATCTGGAAGGAACTGATAGATGCTGGATTTGAAAGCGGACATGCTTATGGTAAATCTTTACGCACGGTTAAATCCTGTGTGGGTAGTAGCTGGTGCCGTTATGGATTAGAAGATAGCGTGAGCTTAGCCATAGAATTGGAAAACCGCTACAAAGGTCTGCGTTCTCCGCATAAACTAAAATTTGCTGTCTCAGGCTGTACTCGTGAATGTGCCGAGGCGCAAAGCAAGGATGTGGGTGTTATTGCCACTGAAAATGGCTGGAATTTGTATGTCTGTGGTAATGGCGGCATGAAACCTCGACATGCTGACTTGATTGCCACCAATCTGGATAAAAAAACATTGATCAAGTACATTGATCGCTTTGTTATTTTTTACGTCAGAACCGCAAACCATTTACAAAGAACCTCCGTCTGGATGGAAAATATGGAAGGAGGGCTGGATTATTTAAAATCGGTGGTTATTAATGACAAGCTAGGTGTTTGTGAAAGCCTAGAACAACAAATGCAACATGTTATTAATAGCTATCAATGTGAATGGAAATCGACTATTGAAGATGAAGATAAACTAAAACGCTTTCGCCACTTTGTTAACAGTGATGAACAGGATAATCGTGTGGTATTTGTTGAAGAACGCGGCCAGGTTCGTCCTGCCAATGAACAGGAACTTGAATCAGAACTCATCAATACAGCTGAGGAGGTCTAATATGCAATGGATTGATATTTGTAGTATTGACGATTTACAACCCAATTCAGGCATTTGTGCATTAGTGGCAGGACATCAAGTGGCAATCTATCATTTGTTAGAAAATGATACGCTTTATGCCATTGATAACTATGACCCCATTGGTAAAGCCAATGTACTTTCCCGAGGAATGATTGGTGATATTAAAGGTGAACCGATGGTCGCATCACCTTTATTTAAACAACATTTTAATCTGGATAGCGGTATTTGTTTTGAAGAACCCGATATTCAAGTGAAAACATTTCCTGTCCGTAGAATGGCAGGCAGAGTCGAAGTAGCCGCCAAACCATGAGGAATCTATAATGGCATATGATTATTACATAGCCGATGTGTTTACCCGAGAAATGTTTAACGGTGCTCAAATTGCCGTGTTTCCAAAAGCCGAGGGTTTAAACAAGCAACAAATGAGCTTATTAGCCAGGGAGCTGAATTTACCGGCAACGGTTTATGTACTTCCGCCAGACAATGAAAAAGCTACCTTTCGCATCCGTATTTTTTCGGCAACAGAAGAAATAGATTTTGCCAGCCATCCTATTATTGCGGCGGCATTTGTTTTGTCCACCTGTGGTAAAATCAAGTTACTAGAAGACAATACGCCAATCGTACTAGAGCAAAATGCTGGTTTAATTAATACCAATATAAGCAGTAAAGAAGGCAAACCAACTTTTGTGCAATTTACTCAAAAAGTTGCACCAATAGTGGATCGTTTTGCCCCCACCGATCAAGAACTGGCTAGCTTTCTTGGTATCAAGGATACAGAAATTGATAGCAAGAAATATACTACCCGACTAGTCTCTTGCGGCTTTCCTTATTTGATTGTGCCTGTTTTTAATTATCAGACGGTAAGAAACGCTCATTTTAACTATGCAGCCTGGAGTCAGTCTATTGCCCCTCAAACGGCAGCACAGGAAATTTTATTATTTTCACCTAAAAACCCAAATTCAGATGCAGATTTTCATTTGCGCCTGGTTGGCCCCAATATTGGCGTGAATGATGATCCTCCTGTAGGCAGTGCTTTACCCGCATTTTCTGCTTTTTTGTGTTCTCATCAGCATGTGCGAAAAGGTACCTATACGTTTAGCGTGGATAGAGGCGAAAATAAAAACCGCCTCAGTCTTTTAAACTTGGAAATGGACAATAAAGGGGATGCCTTATTAACCATTCGCGTCGGCGGTGAAGCCATTATGGTTGCAGAAGGAAGATTCAATATTGATTCTTCTAGTTAAAAATTAAAGTTATTTAATATTGGGAATTGTGCGTAACACCCTCACCAGAGGGAATATTAATTAATACATTATTAGATTGCTGTAAAGTTGGCTTCATTCCAGTACAGTAGAAAAGTTGGCATCATTGAGCTAAAGTTTACTTTACAGAATACACAAATAGATTCAAAAATTAATCATTTTTGATATATCAATCTATACTTTAATCCCTTATAAAATGCTTGCCCTTTTAATACCTTCCATTCCCCAGCACATTAATACAAGTTTTGAAGCTGTTGTGTGCATTAGTTATCGTAAAAAATAGTTTCCGAATAATTCCAGGAGTAAAACGATGAGTCATTTTTTAGACCGTCTAAACTTTTTTAAAAAAGTCCAAAGCACATTTTCAAATGGGCATGGCATAGTAACCAATGAAGATCGACAATCAGAAGACAGTTATCGTAACCGCTGGCGTTACGATAAAGTCGTGCGTTCTACGCACGGTGTTAACTGTACAGGCAGTTGTTCCTGGAATATTCATGTTAAAAATGGACTGGTCGCTTTTGAAATGCAGGCTACCGATTATCCTCGTACCCGACCTGACTTACCCAATCACGAACCACGAGGTTGTCCCCGTGGAGCCAGTTTTTCTTGGTATTTGTACAGTCCTATACGGGTTAAATTTCCGCTAATACGCGAACGACTGGTTTCACTTTATAGAGAAGAGCGAGATTCTGGTAAAGACCCAGTTGAAGCTTGGGGAGCCATTCAGGAAGATCCTGAAAAGCGCAAAAAATATACTGCTGTTCGAGGCTTAGGTGGATTTGTTCGTGTCGACTGGGAAGAAGTTGCAGAAATAATAGCGGCTTCTAATATTTATACGATTAAAACACACGGACCCGACAGAATTGCTGGATTCTCCCCTATTCCAGCCATGTCGATGATCAGTTATGCAGCGGGAAGCCGTTATTTATCCCTGATTGGCGGAGCTCTTTTATCTTTCTATGACTGGTATTGTGACTTACCCCCCGCATCGCCACAAACGTGGGGAGAACAGACTGATGTACCTGAATCTGCTGACTGGTATAACTCGACCTATTTAATTATTGCTGGGTCAAATATTCCCATGACACGGACGCCCGATGCGCATTTCTTCGCAGAAGTTCGCTATAAAGGGACTAAAGTGGTTGCAATTTCACCAGATTATGCAGAATATGTAAAATTTGCTGATTTATGGATGCCTGCTAAACAAGGCACTGATGCGGCTGTTTTTCTGGCAATGGGACATGTCGCCTTAAAAGAATTTTATATCGATACGCAAGAAGCCTATTTTGAAGAATATGCCCGTACCTATACGGATATGCCTTTACTGGTAATATTAGATAAACATGAAAAGTCTTATGTGGGTGGTCGCTTTGTTCGTGCTTCTGATTTTGATGACTCATTAGGCGAATCCAATAATCCTGACTGGAAAACAGTAGTTATTGATGAAAAAACTGGGAATATTACTGCACCCAATGGATCCATAGGTTTTCGTTGGGGTGAAGAAGGGAAATGGAATCTTCTACCCAGTAAAAATACCAAACCGTTACTCAGTCTAATTGCTGATAAGGATGAGATTGTTGAAGTGCTAATGCCTGATTTCCAGTCCGGTGTTGATGTCCCTCTGCGCAGAAATATCCCCGTTAAAAAAGTCATGCTTAATGGCAAAGAAACTTTAGTTGCCACCGTGTTTGATTTGCAATTGGCTCAATATGGCCTGGATCGTGGCTTTGGAGGCAAGATTGCATCCGGTTATGACGATGCTAGCATTACCAACACCCCTGCCTGGGCTGAAAAAATTAGTGGAGTAAAACAGGCTGATATTATTCGTAGTGGTCGTGAATTTGCTGACAATGCCGCAAAAACTATGGGTAAATCTATGGTCATAGTAGGTGCTGGTCTGAATCACTGGTATCACAATGATATGAATTATCGAGCCATTATGAACCTACTACATATGTGTGGTTGTATTGGACAAAGTGGTGGTGGCTGGTCGCATTATGTAGGCCAGGAAAAACTGCGTCCACAAGCTGGCTGGGCACCGGTTGCTTTTGCGCTTGATTGGCAGAAACCGCCTCGCCAGATGAATGGCACCACCTATTTCTATTTCCATACCGATCAATGGCGTTATGAAAAAATAGATGCAGATGCTCTGTTAACAGCTACCGCCTCTGATAAATATAAAGGCCATAATCTAGCTGACTATAACGTAGTTTCTCAACGTTTAGGCTGGCTACCATCAGCCCCTCACTTTAACAAAAATCCAATGGATATTGTTAAAGAAGCGGAAGCAGCGGGTGCTACTAATGAAAAATCTGTCTCTGATTATGTGGTTAAACAATTAAAATCAGGCGAACTGGCTTTTGCCGCCGAAGATATTGATGCACCAGAAAATCACCCGCGTGTCTTATTTGTCTGGCGAGCTAATTTGATTGGCAGTAGTGCTAAAGGCCATGAATACTTTCTTAAACATTTGCTAGGCGCGCAAAACGGTGTCATGCAGGATGTATTGCCTGAAGCGGAAGGCAAGGAAATAAAATGGCATAAAGATGCCCCTATCGCCAAACTGGATTTAATGGTGGATATTAATTTCCGTTTAAATTCAACAGGCGCATACTCTGATATTGTCTTACCGACGGCTACCTGGTATGAGAAAAATGATTTAAATACCACGGATATGCATCCCTTTATCCATCCCTTAACTCAAGCGGTTGATCCCGGTTGGGAATCTCGCTCTGATTGGCAAATTTTTAAAACCATTTCCAAACGTTTCTCAGAATTGGCAGAAAAGCATTTAGGTACCCAAAAAGATTTGGTCGCCCTGCCCTTGCTTCATGATACGCCTGCGGAATTAGGTCAAGCCTTGGATGTAAAAGACTGGAAATACGGTGAATGTGAGCCGATTCCTGGCAAAACTATGCCTTTACTTAAAATAGTCGAACGAAATTTTGCTGACACTTACAAAAAATATACGGCCTTAGGCCCCTTATTAAGAAAACAGGGTAACAATATAAAAGGCATTGATTGGAATACCGAAAAAGAGTACGACCATCTTAAGAAAATCTGCTACACCATTAAAGAAGAAGGTATTAGTCAAGGTATGCCTTCTTTGGAAGAAGATATTAATGTTTGTGAAACAATTTTATCTTTGGCACCCGAAACTAATGGTGAAGTTGCGGTTAGGTCATGGGAATCATTAGGCAAAAAAACCGGTATTGATCACACCCATTTAGCCCGTGCTCGGGAAGATGAAAAAATCACTTTCCGTGATATTAAGGCGCAACCCCGTAAAATCATTACGGCCCCCACTTGGAGTGGGATTGAGTCAGAAAAAGTCAGTTACAATGCTTGCTATACTAATATTCATGAGCATATCCCTTTCCGCACCTTAACAGGTCGCGCGCATTATTATCAAGATCATCAATGGATGCGTGATTTTGGTGAAGCCTATTGTACTTACCGACCTGCGGTCAATACTCGGTCTATGCCTGAAATGATGGAAAAACTAGGGGACAAACCGTTCTTGAAATTGAGCTGGATTACGCCTCATGGTAAATGGGGTATTCACAGTACTTATCATGATAATCTGCGCATGTTAACCTTGTCACGAGGTGGGCCACATCTATGGATTTCTGAAACCGATGCTGAAAAAGTAGGCATAGAAGATAATGACTGGGTAGAAGCACTTAATATCAATGGTGCAACGATTGCTAGAGCCGTTGTCAGTCAACGTATTCCTGACGGTATGGCAATGATGTATCACGCCCAAGAGAAAAACGTTAATGTTCCAGGCTCTAATACTACCGGTAAACGGGGTGGTATTTTAAATAGTGTGACACGAGTGACTGTTAAACCCACGCATATGATTGGTGGCTATGCGCAATTCAGTTATGGTTTTAACTATTACGGTACGGTCGGTTCGCAACGTGATGAATATGTACTTTTACATAAAATCGAAGATCAGGATATTGAATGGTTAGAAGCACCTTTAACTGATTCCAGAGAAAAACAATTAAATCCAGAAGGTGTACATCAAGCACCTTATTCATATACTGATGTGTCGGAGCAATAACAATGAAAGTAAGCGCAAATTTTTCACTAGTCATGAATCTGGACAAATGTATTGGTTGTCATACTTGTTCGGTGACTTGTAAAAATGTCTGGACCAATCGTAAAGGTATGGAATATGCCTGGTTTAATAATGTTGAAACGAAACCCGGTATTGGCTACCCAAAAAACTGGGAAGATCAAGAAAAATGGAATGGCGGCTGGGAATTAGCCGATGGAAAATTACAGTTAAAAACCGGCAAACGCCGTAATATTTTAGCCAATATTTTCATGAATCCGAATATGCCGTTGATTGATGATTATTACGAGCCGTTTACTTATGATTATGCTGTATTACAAAACAGTGAATTAGTTGAAGCAACACCGACTGCAAGACCTCGATCTTTAATTGATGGTCAACGCATGGAAAAAATCGAATGGGGACCCAATTGGGAAGATGATTTAGGCGGTAAGTTTAAACATCGAGGCGAAGATATCAATTTCAATGATATGGAAAAACAGGTTTATGCGGAATTTGAGCAAACCTTTATGATGTATTTGCCACGCATGTGTAACCATTGTATCAATCCGGCTTGCGTTGCATCCTGTCCTTCTGGTTCTTTATATAAACGTGAAGAAGACGGAATTGTCTTGGTTGACCAAGATAAATGCCGAAGCTGGCGCATGTGTATCAGTGCCTGCCCTTACAAAAAAATGTTTTATAACTGGGAATCCGGTAAAGCAGAAAAATGTACCGGTTGTTATCCTCGTGTTGAATCGGGTTTACCAACAGTATGTTCTGAATCTTGTGTAGGTCGTATTCGTTACAATGGCATTATGCTTTATGATGCAGATCGTATTGAGGAATTAGCTTCTGTAAAAGATGATCAAGATTTGTATCAAGCTCAACTGGATATTTTTCTGGATCCTAAAGATCCTGAAGTGATTAAACAGGCCAAAATAGATGGTATCCCTGATTCATGGATGGAAGCAGCACGTCAATCGCCTATCTATAAATTGATAGTAGACTGGAAAGTGGCATTCCCACTCCACCCAGAATTCCGCACCTTACCTATGGTCTGGTATGTACCGCCTTTATCACCAGTACAATCACAAATTGATCAAGGTAATCTAGCGACTGCACCTGATGGGGTAATCCCTAAAATTGAAACCCTTCGTTTGCCCATGAAATATTTGGCAAACATGTTTACAGCAGGTAAAGAAGAACCCATTGTTCTGGCATTGAAACGTATGATTGCCATGCGTAGTTATTATCGTTCTTTGAATGTAGAAAATAAAATCGACTTGGCAGTCCTTGAAGAAGTTGGCCTGAATGAAGATCAAGTCAGTGAAATGTATCGTTATATGGCTATTGCTAATTACGAAGACCGATATGTAATTCCAACCAGTCACGAAGAATTACGCCAGGAAGATTTCCATAGTTTTCAAGGGCAAAATGGCTTTAGTTTTGGTAATGATGGCTGTAGTATCAGTCCTAATGCCTCACTGTTTCCAGATAAAAGAACTAAAACTGCCGATAACCTTCAGTTTGTTGATTTTGTACCTTACCAGCCTTCAGCCAGTCGAACCGATAAGGAGTCAGCATGAGCCAAATCTACAAAGTTCTCTCTATCTTGCTGGAATATCCGGATAAAGATTTAGTAAAACATTGGGATGACCTGAAACAATCAATCTCTGAACTGCCTAATCTGAGTAGTGAAGATGAAAAAATATTATTGGGATTCATTACTTGGGCATCTAGCTTAACATTAACTAAATTCCAGGCAGAATATGTTAATAATTTTGATATGACCGCTGAAAACTCACTCTATCTGACTTATCATTTGTTTGATGAGCAAGATAGAGAAAGAGGCCCTGCTCTGATTGAACTCACCGAACTTTATAAATCGACAGGGTTTGAAATAAGTGATGGTGAGCTACCCGATTATTTACCCTTAATCCTGGAATATGTCTGCACCATGGATGATGAAGAAAGTGCCCAGGCTTTTCTACAACAAACGGTACAAGCAGCCGATATTATTGCCAGTAACCTAGAAAAAAATCAAAGTCCATACGCACCACTGGTCAGAATGGTGGAACGTCATGGACATGTCGCAGATATTGCAGCATAGGAACCCATTATGAACTTATCCAATTTTCTATTCGGAGTTTATCCCTACATCGCCCTGACAACATTTCTTGTTGGCAGTTTAATACGTTTTGATCGAGAACAATACTCCTGGAAAGCCGATTCCAGTCAATTATTTGAAAAAGAATTACTCCAAAAAGGTAGCATACTTTTTCATGTAGGAATAATTGCCTTATTTTTTGGCCATTTAGGCGGCCTAGTTACACCACACCAATGGTTTTTAGATATGGGAGTATCAGATATGATGCACCAAATCATTGCTATTTGTGCCGGTGCAGTCTTTGGAAGTATTTGCATGATGGGCGGTGTCATCTTATGGAAACGCCGAATGTTTAATCCAAGAGTCAGAGCAAACAGTCGCTTTATGGATATTTTTATTCTAGACTGGATTTTAGTCACATTAAGCATCGGTTTATTAACCATCCCCGTCTCCATTTATCATGCATTTCATAATGATGCGTCAATCATGATCAATTTATCAGAATGGGCACAAGCTATATTAGCGCTTAATCCTAGTCCTCATATGTTAGATAATGTTGGTTTTATCTATAAACTACATTTGTTCATGGGTATGAGCGTATTCTTTTTATTCCCTTTTACTCGTCTGGTTCATGTCTGGAGTATGCCCCTAAGTTATATGTTTAGACCTTATCAGATAGTGCGGACTAAATTTGTTAAACAAAGATAATCATTATCAATAAAATATAACAATGTAGGCTGGGTTAGCTTATCAAGCGTAGCGAGATAACGTAACCCAGCAAACCTGCATTCAAAATATTAATAACAACCTCCTCCCTGCTACTCAACGCATTGCTTCCTAGCAATCGCCATCCAAAGAACACAACTACCCCATTATGGAATTTAGATATACCGATCCCTCCACTGATTTTTCAAATGGCTTACAAGTCATTAAAGATTACCATGAAGATTTTTTAGCCAGAGGCATCAAATTATTAACATTAGCCAAAGAAATTAAGCAACAAAGCATGAGCGAACCCCTGGCTAATCAATGTATGGATATGTATTGCCATTATTCCCATGCTAATAATCTCCATCATAAAGATGAAGAAGAAGCTTTATTTCCTGTTTTGGTCAATCATTCAGAACTCATTATAGGAATGATTGAACGCTTAATAATGGATCATGAAGAAATCGAAAAATCTTGGGATTCTTTAGCAGAACAGTTGAGCAAACCTGAACGTATTACCAATTTTGATCAATTTTTATTACTTGCCACAGAGTTTGAAAAAATACAGAGGGAACATTTAACTCGTGAGGATGAGGATTTTTTACCTAAGATAGAAGATGTATTGTCTGCTGATGATCTAGAAAAAACGGGGTTAAAAATGTTAGAATTAAGACATATTAAAATATAAACATATTTTTGCCTATCTCTTATTTATCTTATGATCAAATGGGTTCATTAATACTTCTGTACTGTTAATATTCACTTCAGAAAACTTTACGAATGTTGTTTTACCCTATGGATTTTACTATTTTCATATTACCAATACTGGAATACTTGAAATTGATGGTATAAATATACTTGTTCAATCCAACGAATTAGACTGCATTAGAAACAATCAAGAACATGATGCCCTTCGGGCAAATAATTAAATTGACTTGATGATCCTAGGAAAAACAGTTAAAGCAATTTGTTTAGAAAACTTTGTTTTTCCGCTACATTTAAATGTAACCTTGATGTAACAGAGTGGAATCAAGGGTTTGACGACTTCAATCCTGGTTTCGCTTCGCTGCTTCTAGGCGGTGATTTTCAAGCTAGTTGTCGCCAAAAGTTGTAAATTTATTGCAGTTTTTT
>CAYNRB010000012.1:0-32949 GCA_964399475.1 uncultured Methylomarinum sp. | reverse complement strand
GAAAATTAGTTAAAGCAATTTATTAAGAAAACTTTGTTTTTCCGATACATTAAAAAAAAACCCTATCATTATTGTTCAATTTTATTCAATTCGGTTTGTTAAGTGTTAAGGAATGAAGGTGAAATAACTTGAGAAAGTTTAATCACTTAACTATAAAATCATTGTAACGTTGGATTAAAAATAAGTTTTGTTTGAAATTAACGAATGATCTGTCCATTTTCATCCTTGTAACAACTTTGTATAACTTAGGCAGCTCGCAATAAATAACCCACCCTTCTGCTTGCCTTTTTGTCTATCTTCTGTGGTGTGGCAATAGTTACATAGCTGGCTATGCGCCATTGCTATATGACTAAAGACAAACAAAAATCTCGTCCAATATTGGTAGTTTATTTATTGCGAGTTACCTTACTATGCAAAGTGGTTGCTATTCCATCAACCACTAAAATTAACTGTATTTAAAACAAACTTACTCCTTCTATATCATCTATATCCGTATCTTGATCGTTTTCGGCACTGGTTTTTAGTTCATTAATTAATAGCTTAACCTTATCGTTGTTCTTGTTTAACTGTGCCAATTGTTCGCTAATCTTTTCATGATATAAATCCACTTGATCGTTGAGTCTGTCTTCATCATCTATATCTAATGAAGACACAAGGCCTAAGGACAAGAAAGTGTTTTTTAAACCCAACTTCATTTCAGCAAATAATCTAGTAATACTTTCTTGAATAAAATTATTTTGTTCCTCTAAGTCATGAGCCAGTTCTAATAACTTTGATTCAGTTTCAATTGAATGAATGCCTGCTTCAAGTCCATTCATTAAAATAGCCATAATATCAATGTTTTCACCTGTATTTCTAACCAAAACACTTACATTTTTCCAATTATAAACACTTCGGTCACTGCCAAATGAATGAATGCGATCTAATTGCATCACTTTTTCTAAAATTTCTGCTTCAAGATTATGAACAATTCCATTGTCAGAAATTCTTAGGGTTTCTTTCTCCAATACTATTTGAATAACACAGCTAACATCTAATTCTTTTGTGGTTTTAAAAAATAATTCACTCAGTGCTGAAATGTCATGGCAACAAAGATTGGCCTCAAGAAAACGACTAATAGCCTGAATTTTTGAGGCATTTCTTTGCATATCAAGGGCGATATCATATGAAATCTGTAATTCTTTTGATAAGGCTTCCCGCTCATGTTTAATTAAAAGAACTTTATCTATTCTGGTTTTCAATTCAATATGATCGAAAGGTCTACAAAGATAATCATCTGCACCAGCACCATAAGCCTTTAATCGACCTTCCAAATCCATGCTATCGGTAAGAAAAAAAACGGCGGTGTTTTTAGTGTTTTGATTTTCTTTCAATTCTTTACAAATATCATATTCACTGAAATCTGAAAAATCACTACCAATAATAACTAGGTCTGGAATAGAAACACCTATTCTATCGAGTGCTAAATCTACGGTGTCAGCCATGTCCACTTGATAGTCAGTAAAAATAGAACTTAACAATTGCCGATTGATCTTGTTGTTATCTATAATTAGGATTTTTGCTATACGACTCATAAATATTCCAACTATAATTACATTTCTTAATTAGTTTCAAAGGATATGAAACTATACTTCGCGCGGTCACTGTTGCGGAATTGTTAGCGAGTTGGTTTTTGTCGATAGCAAGGCACTGAAACGGGCGTAGAGCAAGCTAAGCAACTGTTTCAGCAACATAGTCTATCGGAAACCGACCGCTAGAAATCCGCAACCGTGACCGTGCGAAGTATTTCTAGTACAAATATTTATAGACTAAACCAGCAATTATTACTAGTACAACCATTGTCCAGCCTAATATATCCATATATTGTCTTAATTTGTTTTCCAGTTTTTCACCGCCTGCTGCCAACAAGAGAGCAACCAGAAAAAAACGTGCGCCACGCCCGACCAGAGACGCTAAAACAAACGGTAAAAAAAACATCTGTAACGCGCCTGCCGCTATGGTAAATACTTTATAAGGTATGGGTGAAAAACCAGCAATAAATACAGCCCAGAACCCCCAGTCTTTAAACCAGATTTCTGCAATTAAATATTTTTCCCAATAGTGAGTTTCCTGCAACCAGGGGGCTATGGAATCAAACATAAAAAAACCGATTGCATATCCAAATATTCCCCCCAATACTGAAAAAATGGTGGTCAGAAGCGCAAATCGGAAGGCTTTTTTAGGTTGAGCTAATGCCATGGGGGCTAACATGACATCAGGTGGGATAGGGAAAAATGAAGACTCGGCAAAACTTAAGATACACAAATATTTGGTGGCATGTCGATGCCGAGACCAGCCCAGGGCTTTGTCGTATAAAATTTTAAACATGGCTACTTCCTGATAAAAAGGGAACAAAACTCACAGGCTCTAATAATTCATCTTCATAAGCATGTTCTGTTCGTGTTATTTTATGTAATTCTTGGTTGTTTTTGGTTCCAACGGGTATTAGCATTACGCCGCCAATAGCCATTTGTTGCAGTAATGATTCGGGAATTTCAGAAGGGGCAGCGGCGACTAATATGCCGTCGAAAGGTGCGTTTTCTGCCCAGCCCCAGCTACCATCAGCATGTAGATAACGGATATTTTTTAATTTTAAATCCCATAAATTATCTTTTGCTTTCGCTAATAAGGGGGAGATTCTTTCAACGGCATAGATTTTATCGACGCATTGCGCGAGTATTGCTGTTTGATAGCCTGACCCAGTACCAATTTCCAGTACTTTAGAAAGTGGGCCATTTTCAAGTAATAACTCGGTCATTTTTGCGACAATATAAGGTTGAGAAATTGTCTGATTAAATCCAATCGGTAGTGCCGTATCTTCATATGAGCGACTGGCTAAGGCTTCATCTACAAAGATGTGTCTTGGCGTTTCTCGCATTACTTCAAGCACTTGATGGTTTGCAATACCTTGTTCTTGTAGCCGAGTTATCATTCGCTCCCTGGTTCTGCGCGAGGTCATGCCTATTCCCTGAATGCGTTTGTTCACGATTGATCTCCTGACATTAACCATTGTTTAATATCATTAATTTTTTCATATCGGGTTAAATCTAATTGCAAGGGTGTGATAGAAACATAGCCTTTTTTGATGGCATCAAAATCTGTACCAGGCCCTGCATCCTGTTCAGCACCCGGTGGGCCAACCCAATAAATTTCTCTACCTCTAGGGTCAGATGATTTAATTACAGGTTCTGATTTATGCCTCTGCCCTAGACGTGTAGCTTGAAAGCCCTTTAATTCAGTATAGGGCAAATCAGGCACATTCACATTTAAAAGCGTATCTTTTGGCAAAGGGTTTTCTATGATGTTCTTAAATAGTGTTGCTGCTACTTTTGCCGCAGTTTCAAAGTATTTAGGTTCGTTTCCCGCCAAAGAAATGGCTATTGCAGGTAAACCTAAAAAGCGTCCTTCAGTTGCTGCTGCTACCGTTCCAGAATACAACACATCATCACCCAGATTTGAACCGTGATTAATTCCGGCGAGTACCATGTCAGGTTCTTTGTCCAGAAAGCCGGTAATTGCCAGATGTACGCAATCAGTTGGTGTGCCATCCACACGAAAAAAACCATTTTCAGATTGGTGTACTCTTAACGGCATTTCAAGGGTTAAGGAATTACTGGCTGCACTGCGATTTTTGTCAGGTGCTACCACAGTAATTTCTGCATATTCTGCTAGAGATTTTGCCAAAACAGAAAGTCCTGTCGCAAGATAGCCATCATCATTACTTAGTAGAATATGCATCAAATTTTAAATAGGCAATAAAATCAGCTATCATAGCAAAAATTGTTCATCAAACAGCATCGTGTCCAAAAAAAAACTCAGCGCAGATGACTCTGCATTATTTAGACAGACAGTAGGTAAAGTTAAAGCGCTAGATCGCAATAACTTGATATCAACTGTTCAAAAAAAACCTAAGCCTTATCCAAATCAAAAAAAACTGACAGTAAATAGTAGTTTTGAAGAAAGAGTGGATGGTGAAATTGAACCGCTTTACCAGGAAGACCGAATCAGTTTTCTGAGTTCAGGGATACAGAAAAATGTTTTAAAAAAACTCAGAAAAGGCTATTTTGGTCTAGATGCAACGATTGATCTACATGGTTTAACCAGCCAGGAAGCAAACTATCAGCTTTCTCAGTTTTTACATCATAGTGTAGAAGATGGTTTTCGATGTGTGCATATTATCCATGGCAAAGGATATCGTTCTCCAGGAAATCAGCCCGTATTAAAAAACGATATTAATGTCTGGTTACGCCAGCATAAAGATGTGCAGGCTTTCTGTTCTACTTCACCTAAAGATGGAGGAACAGGCGCTGTTTTTGTTTTATTGAAGCTATCAGAGAAATACGGTGAAGAGGAAGATTCCAAGTATTAAGCGATAAATAACAAAAGGAAGCATACCGGTTTTATCCAGTAGCTTTAAAAACAAGCCTATACAAAGATAAGCAACTAAGGCCGAGAGACCGACACCTATCGAAATTAAATCCCACATCACTGGGACTGTCGATTGATATAACTCAAAACCCTTTAACATTCCGGGTAAAGCAATGGTAGGAATTGATAACAAAAATGAAAAACGAGCTGCATCTTGACGTTTTAATCCTGTCAAAAGTCCAGCGGTGATGGTAATGCCAGAGCGGGAGGTTCCAGGAATAAGTGCCAAAGCTTGAAATAATCCAATTATTAAAGCATCTTTAAGTATTACGATAGACCTGGCTTCTTTAGCTCTTTTTTCTGAAAACCAAAGCAACAATCCAAAAACTATGGTTGATCCAGCAATAACCAGAGGAGATCTTAATATTGCTAAAAACTCATCAGATAAAGAAATTCCAACTAATCCTACGGGTATTGTACCCAAAACCACATACCAGGCTAGTTTTGCATCATCTGTAAAACCTTTGCCAATTATGGAGCCAGTCCATGCTTTTATTATTGCTGTGATATCTTTACGATAAAAAGCCATAACGGCTGTTAATGTTCCTACATGAGCGGCAACATCAAAGGCTAGACCCTGATCCTCCCACCCCAGTATGGCAGGCAATAAAATTAAATGAGCCGAACTGGAAATGGGTAAAAATTCTGTTAATCCTTGTAATAAGGCAAGAGCTATCGCTTGGAAAATATCCATTTTTATTGTAAAGAAATTTGGATTTCAAAATTAGGTGGCAATATTCTACCTCATTCATGAAATGCACTGTAGTGTTATGCATTTGTAATGCCAGCATTAGAGGTTAAATTGGGGCTATTTTTATTGTCTCATATCGCTAGTTTAAAACTATGCACTTTCAGTGCAAGGCTTTAGCTGCTACTCATATTTTTTTGTGATCTAGGAGTAATTTGAGAAAAATATTATCATTAAATCGTATCCACACTAAAACCCAGGGCAACCGTCCCTAATATTGAATTAACGGGTAGCCTGGATGTGGCGTAGCGAAATCCGAGAAGAATGATGCGACTGACCTCGGATTCCGCTACGCTCCATCCAGGCTACATTGATGGCATGCCTGAGTGGCTGTCGGTCTTCCATGTTCCCCCTGGGATTTATTGCGGATAGATTAAATCGTCTATTGGTTTAATCGTTGTTTGTTTGGATTTAAAGTTGAAATTTATAGTATTTGCATAGCTACGAATTAGTAAATACGGGAACGACTTTCAGTCCATAGTGCTTGAGTACTGAAAGAGTTTGTTATTGATTTGTACTGCGCCCAGTTGCATTTGTAAATTTCTAGCTGTCGGTTTTTGTCGATGACTGCGTTGCTGAAACAGTTGCGTAGCTTGATATGCGCTAGTTTCAGCAGCTTGCTATTGACAAAGCTTCTGTTCTTTACCTATATCCATATAGGTAAAAGCCGATTCACTATAAATGCCGCATCCGTGACTACACGAAGTACAATATTTAAATCAGCAGTTGCCTAAATATTCTAATTCAAGCATAATAGCGATCTTTCAGTGATACACTGAAAACATTATGGTTACTGTGTTGGTTCTCTCGCAACGATACGCTGTAAACTCCGCCAGGCCTGGAAGGGAGCAACGGTAGCAGCAGATTCGTGTGCCGGGATGTGGCTGGCACAGTTTCCGCCCAATCCTTTAATATTCCTCAGAGTCTCTAATGGCTTATCAGGTTTTAGCCAGAAAATGGCGCCCTCAAAATTTCTCACAGCTCGTTGGTCAGGAGCATGTTAGTCAAACTCTTTGTAATGCTTTGCAGCACGATAGGTTGCACCATGCCTATTTATTTACTGGCACTCGTGGTGTTGGTAAAACAACCATTGCAAGAATCTTAGCCAAAGCCATTAATTGCGAAAATCTTCAAGACCATAATCCTTGTGGCGAATGTCCGGTATGCCTTGCTTTTGATGAAGGAAGATTTCTGGATTTAATTGAAGTTGATGCAGCCTCCAGAACCAAAGTAGAGGATACCAGAGATTTATTGGATAATGCTCAGTATGCTCCTAATCAAGGACAGTATAAGGTTTATATAATAGATGAGGTTCATATGCTATCGGGGCATAGTTTTAATGCCTTACTTAAAACGCTGGAAGAACCTCCGCCCCATGTTAAATTTTTGTTAGCAACGACAGATCCTCAAAAAATACCTGTCACCGTACTTTCGCGATGCTTGCAATTTAATCTTAAACGTCTATTTCCTGAGCAAATCAGTAAACAGATGGAGTATATTTTAAGTCAGGAAAAGATTGAATTTGAAGTCGCTGCCTTGAAGTTATTATCTCGTGTAGCTGATGGTAGTATGCGTGACGGATTAAGCTTGCTAGATCAGGCAATTGCCTTTGGAAATGGCTGTGTAGAATTAGATACAGTTACGCACATGCTCGGTACTGTTGCACAACAGCCTGTTGACGAAATCTTGCTGGCATTAGCAGATAATGATGCGGCTGGAGTTTTACAGAAAATTGCCAATATTGCTGAGTTAGCTCCTGATTTTTCAGATATTTTGCAACAGATTTTACGCGTCTTGCATAGAGTTGCCATAACCCAGGCTGTTTCTGGTTTTGTTGATAGAGATTGCGATTCGGAGATTATTCAGCAGTTATCTGAAAAACTATTAGCAGAAGATGTTCAATTATTTTATCAAATAGCTTTAATCGGTCAGCGAGATTTAGAATTAGCGCCCGACCCACGAGGTGGGTTTGAAATGCTTATGCTAAGAATGCTGACTTTTAAACCAGTGGTTGCTGCGCCTCAAACGCATCCCAAACCAATATCCAGTTTTCAAACCGAAAAAAAGAAAGTATCGACTTCCGAGGCAGAATCGATAAATACGATTAAAAAGCAGATAGATAATTCGGTTGCTGAACCCAATGATAAGATTGGCACCAGCAATAACTGGTTTGAAATAGTCAAAACCATGAATCTACGTGGGATGACTCGTGAATTAGCTAATAATTGTACCTTGAAGGGTGTTGATGATCAGTCCTGTCAATTAATTATTGATCCTGGACATAAACAACTAATTACTCCACGCAGTGAAGAAAAATTACAGCAGGCTGTGCAAGGTTTTTTTGGTGAATCAGTTAAATTAGTTATTACAATTGATAAGGCTGAGCATAAGACACCAGCTCAGCAGCATACACAGCAACAGGATGATAAACAACAGGCAGCTGTAGATTCAATTAATGCGGATGAAAATGTTCAGGCTTTAAAAGAGCAGTTAGATGCCAGGGTGATTCCAGGATCAATTGAACCCTTGTAATCAATTAGGTAATCGAATCTGTAGTATAGAAAAATAGTCAATAAATGCGGAGAGAAAATGAAGAATGCACTGGGTAATATTATGCAACAAGCCCAAAAAATGCAGGAAGATGTCAAAAAAGCACAAGATGAATTGGCGGCAATGCAGATTCAAGGGGAGTCGGGCGGAGGTCTGGTTTCAATCATAATGACTGGAAAACGAGAAGTTAGAAAAGTTACTATTGATGAATCTTTAATTGGTGATGATAAAGACATGCTTGAAGATTTGGTGGCAGCAGCGATAAATGATGCAGTCCATAAGGTTTCTAAAATGAAACAGGAAAAAATGTCTGAAGTTACTGCTGGAATCCCTATGCCTCCTGGGTTTCAAATGCCATTTTAATGCAGGAAAAAGGCCTATTAGGTCAACTTATTCTGAACCTCTGCTGTTTACCTGGTGTGGGGCCAAAATCTGCGCAACGTATGGCTTTTCATGTTTTGCAAAGAGATCGGGTGGCCGCGCAGCAACTGGCTCAAACATTACTGCGTGCTGTGGATGAAATTGGTTATTGTCAACAGTGCAGGACTTTGACTGAGCAGAAGTTATGTGAAATTTGTGCTCATTCTTCCCGGGATCACTCGGTTTTATGTATAGTTGAAAGTCCAGCGGATGTATGGGCTGTTAATGATGCTACTGCATTTAAGGGGCTATATTTTGTGCTACATGGGCGCTTGTCTCCCCTTGATGGAATAGGGCCAGATGAACTAGGGCTTGAATTGTTAGAGCAGCGGTTTTCCCAGTCAGAAATTAAAGAAATCATTTTGGCAACCAATTCAACAGTAGAAGGGGAGGCGACGGCTTGCTTTATAGCCGGAGTTGCTGCCAAATATGATATTAAAGCAAGTAGAATAGCACATGGTGTTCCCGTGGGTGGAGAGCTTGAATTTATTGATAGTGGAACCTTATCCCATGCTTTTAATGGGCGTAGGGAAATGAACTAAAAAAGTTGATTGATTTTGATAGGTAATGGAATATTAAAGTCAAATAAAGGATGGTATTGTAGCTTTGGTCAGGTTGTGAGCGACAATAATTGCAGCCTATATTTGGAGCGTTCAAACATGTTTTAGCACTCCAGTCCTAATTGATTAATTTACTTGAGTAAGTATATTAATCAGAGTGTTACGATTAAATATTAATTTAATGGCAGGAAAAATGAGTGATTGTCTATTTTGCAAAATGGTATCTGGTGAGATTCAAACGGATGTTGTATATGAAGACGATAACGTGCTTGCTTTTAGAGACATTAATCCAAAAGCGCCCGTTCACATCTTAATTATTCCAAAAAAACATCTGCCAACATTAAATGATTTAGACGATCCAGTTTTATCAGGACATTTGCTACAAACAGCCGTTCAATTGGCAAAGGCAGAGGGTCTTGCCGAAAATGGATATAGAACAGTATTTAATTGTAATAAACAGGGTGGACAGGAGGTTTATCATTTACATATGCATTTATTAGGTGGCAGGCAAATGAATTGGCCTCCTGGTTAGTTAAATTAATTGTTAAATAACCTGAAAAAATCATTTGTCTGGTTTCATTTCATTAATATGTGCATTATAAGTTCCCAAGCAAAATTATTTTAACTAATTTTGTTCGGGAACTTATACTCGTTATAAAGACAAAAAATCTCAAACATTCTTTAATTATTTTTTACCTATAATTTTCAATTCGTCCCTTGCTTTTCTTTCTGCTTCCCCCATATCCAGTCACAGCCAAATTATTTAAAGGTTCCATTTCATGGAAAAACAAATAGCTATTAAACAAATAGACGAAATATTCCCTGTTTTACCACTTAGGGATGTTGTGGTATATCCGCACATGGTTATACCTTTGTTTGTGGGTAGAGATAAATCCATTGATGCGATTGAAGCGGCAATGAGTGAAGATAAACAATTGCTTTTGGTCGCGCAAAAACAAGCAGATGTTGATGATCCTGTATTTGAAGACCTCTATCAGGCAGGAACTCTGGCTAATATATTGCAATTGTTAAAATTACCTGATGGTACGGTAAAGGTTTTGGTTGAAGGACGTCAGCGATGTAAAGTAGCTGCTTATCTGGAAACCAATGGTTATTATGCGGCAACGGTTACTGAAATTACTGATCAGTTGAGTCTTAGCGAACAAGAGCAAGATGTTTTACAGCGTACTGCGATCAGTTCATTTGATCAGTATGTAAAGCTGAATAATAAAATTCCACCCGAGGTTTTAAATTCCTTGGCTGGCATAGATGAGCTAAGCAGGTTAGCTGATACGATTGCTGCACATATGACCCTAAAGGTTGAAGAAAAACAGGGTATGCTGGAAATGGAAGATGTTTCTAAGCGACTGGAAAGCCTAATGACATTAATGGAAGGTGAGAATGACTTGTTTGAAATGGAGAAAATCATACGTGTCCGGGTAAAAAAACAGATGGAAAAAAATCAAAGGGAATATTATCTGAACGAACAAATGAAAGCGATTCAGAAAGAACTCGGCGATATGGATGATGCCACTAATGAAATTGAAGAGCTGGAAAAGAAAATTGCTGATGCAGGCATGTCAAAAGATGCTAAAACTAAGGCGGATGCGGAAATAAATAAGCTAAAACTTATGTCTCCAATGTCAGCAGAAGCAACCGTTGTACGCAATTATATTGATTGGATGGTTGCTGTGCCCTGGAAAAAGAAGACCAAGGTAAGGCATGATCTTAAAAAAGCAGAAGAAGTTTTAGAAGAAGATCATTTCGGCTTAGAAAAAGTCAAAGAGAGAATTCTAGAATACTTGGCCGTACAACAGCGTGTAAAAAAATTAAAAGGTCCTATTTTATGTTTGGTTGGCCCTCCAGGTGTGGGTAAAACTTCATTGGGTCGCTCTATAGCTAGAGCAACCAATCGAAAATATGTGCGCATGGCATTGGGTGGGGTAAGAGACGAAGCTGAAATTCGAGGGCATAGACGAACTTATATTGGATCAATGCCAGGGAAGATTTTACAAAACTTATCTAAGGTGAAAACTAGAAATCCCATGTTTTTACTGGATGAGATAGATAAAATGGCAGCAGATTTTCGAGGGGATCCCGCATCGGCATTATTGGAGGTTTTGGATCCAGAGCAAAATCATACTTTTGCTGATCACTATCTGGAAGTGGATTTTGATTTGTCAGATGTCATGTTTGTGGCAACAGCCAATACCATGAATATTCCTCATGCTCTTTTAGACAGAATGGAGGTCATACGATTAGCAGGCTATACCGAAGATGAAAAAATTAATATTGCATTGCGGTTTTTGATTCCAAAACAAATTAAAAATAACGGATTGAATTTATCTGAAATTGATATTTCGGAATCAGCAATTAAGAGTATTGTCCGTTTTTATACACGAGAAGCTGGTGTTCGAAGTCTTGAGCGTGAAATATCAAAAATATGTCGTAAGGTTGTAAAAAAATTATTGCTGGAAGCAAAAAAACAAAAGATTAAGGTCACAGAAAATAATTTAAACGACTATTTAGGTGTTAAACGTTTTAATTATGGTCTTGCAGAAGATCAGGATCAGGTGGGGCAGGTGACTGGTCTAGCCTGGACAGAGGTGGGTGGTGAGCTATTAACCATTGAAACAGCTGTTATGCCAGGCAAAGGAAAGCAATCTGCAACAGGTAAGTTGGGTGATGTGATGAAGGAATCAATTGAAGCTGCCGTTACGGTTGTTAGAAGTCGTTCTGAGGTATTGGGAATTGCCGATGAAGTCTTCCAAAAGAATGATATTCATATTCATGTTCCCGAAGGTGCTACTCCCAAAGATGGGCCTAGCGCGGGAATTGGAATGTGTACTGCTATAATTTCGGCTTTAACCAATATTCCTGTCAGGGCAAATGTTGCGATGACAGGTGAAATCACATTAAGAGGGGAGGTTCTACCCATTGGTGGTTTAAAAGAAAAATTATTGGCTGCTCATCGAGGAGGAATTACTACCGTATTGATACCGGCAGAAAATGAAAAAGATTTGGCAGATATTCCTGAAAATATAAAGCAGAATCTGGAAATCAAGCCTGTCCATTGGATAGATGAGGTTTTGGAGATTGCATTACAATACATGCCGATACCTTTGAAAAGTATAGAAGAAAATGGAGTTGATTCTAAGGCTAAAAAAGCCAATGAATCTAATATGATAGCTCATTAATAACGGTATTTTTCTTTATCTAAATTTTAAAATTATAAAAATCACTGTCCATGGTGATTATTAGCTTGACACTAGGTATTTACAGTTGATATAAATAGCACTCTTTCTTTTAGAGCTTTGATGAATTATTTGTCTAGGCACTATAAACTAAAAGATTCTGGTGGTTTCTTAAAAACAATAAATATACATCATCACTTTACTTCCTAAGGGGGAATAATGAATAAATCGGAACTTATTGATGCAATTGCTGATGCATCTGAATTAACTAAGGCAGATGCTGGTCGTGCTTTGGATGGCTTTCTTAGCTCTGTGACAGGTGCATTAAGTAATGGAGATTCTGTTGCTTTGGTTGGCTTTGGTACTTTTTCTGTAAAAGATAGAGCAGAGCGTAAAGGCCGTAATCCACAAACGGGAGCAGAAATTACTATCAAGGCTGCAAAAATTCCTTCATTTAAAGCTGGTAAATCTTTAAAAGATGCGGTAAACTAAGCTTCTTTAGTCGGGTGCTTAGCTCAGCTGGGAGAGCATCGCCCTTACAAGGCGAGGGTCGGGGGTTCGAACCCCTCAGCACCCACCACAGACTTTGGAGCGGTAGTTCAGTTGGTTAGAATACCGGCCTGTCACGCCGGGGGTCGCGGGTTCGAGTCCCGTCCGCTCCGCCAAATTCAAAACCCCGAACCTTTATGGCTTGGGGTTTTTTTTTGCTTAAAATTTATTCAATTAGTTGCCCCTTATTTTCAAATTTCTTTTTTGTTTATTCATGAGATTAAACAACGTTAAAGTTATTTAATCTGGATGTGACTCAGAATGATTGAGTTTTTTGTGATTTAAGGGAGCTGGAAATAAATAATCGTCCATTATTGGAGAGGATTTTTGTTTGTCTTTGGTCGTGCAGCAATAGGCACATAGCAAGCTATGTAACTGTTGCTGCACGATCGACGACGGACAAAAAGACCAGCAAGATTGGATGACTTTTTCCCCTCATCTCCAGTATATTTGAAAGTTGCCTAAGCACTGATGCACCTGTTAGATCACGGCAGAAGACGAACCAAAGACAAGTCAAGCGTTCAAGTAAATTCGTGCAGTTTCTTTAATGGAAACATGAGTGGAAGCATGAAGTTTTTTAACAAGATTAATCGTTTCAAAACTGTTTAAGGACAGGAAATATGTTACAAAAAATTAGAGAGAAATCGCAGGGAACTTTCGCATGGGTCATTTTGATATTGATCTGCGTACCTTTCGCCTTGTGGGGTATTCAGAACTACGTTGGTGGTGGAACTGAAACCACAGTTGTTTCTGTTGGAGATAAAGAGTTTTTTCAACAAGACTTGAATCAGGCATTTTCTCAATATAGTCAAAATGTTGCAGGAATGAATTTTGACGAAAATACGATTAAAAGTCAGGCTCTGGAAAAATTAATAAGGGATGAAGTTTTATTTCAGTATGTTCTAGGCGAAAGTTTAGTTGTAACCGATCAAACTGCTAAAAAATATATTCAAGGATTAGAGTATTTTCATACGGATGGAAAATTTGATAAAAAGCAATATAAGGCGCTATTAGGTTCACAAAGAATTTCATCAACTGAATTCGTAAATAGAATTAAAAAAGCCTTGGTAATGGAGCAATTTCAACGGAGCGTAACAGAAAGTAGTTTTGTTACACAAACAGACATTGATAATTTTTTCAGAATACAAAATCAAACACGCGATGTAGAAATTATTGCTATTGCTCTGCAAAAAGTAGAAGAAGAACCTAGTAGAGAAGAGTTAGAAAGTTATTATCATGAGCATCAAAGTTCATATTTAACTGAAGAACAGGTTTCTATTGAATATGTTGAATTGTCACTAGATGAATTAGCCAAACAGGTTGAACCAACTGAAGAAGAGCTGATAGCTTTTTTTGATGAACAAAAGGATTTATATACGACTAAAGAACGCAGGAAAATAAGCCATATCTTGTTCGCTTTCACTGAAAATAGTGATGAAGATGACAAGCAGTTGGCAAAAGCTATCAGTGCTAAACAGTCTTTAAAGACTAAAGATTTCTCAGTTGTGGCGGCAGAATTATCAGATGATAAAATAACAGCAGCAAAAGGAGGAGATCTTGGTCTTTTCAATGTAGGTGTTATGGAAGCAGATTTTGAAGCAGTGGCTAGTTCTTTACAATTGAATGAAGTTTCAGATCCTGTTAAATCTGCATTTGGTTATCACCTAATAAAGGTAACTGAACTTGAAGATGAAAAAAATAAATCTTTTGATGAGATTAAAGATGAATTAACCAATGCCTATCAGCGATCTAAGGCTGAAAATAATTTTTATGAATTTGGTGAGATCTTGACTGAAGTTAGTTATGAAAATCCGGAGAGTTTGCAAGCAGCGGCTGATGCATTATCGGTTGAAATTAAACAAACTTCTTTTTTCGGTAAAAATATTAACTTGACTGATTCAGCTGAAAATCCGATCTATGCTAATAAAGCAGTAATAAATGCTGCCTTTTCAGAGGATGTATTAAAAGGAAATAATAGTGAACCTATAGAATTGGGTTCTGATTCATTAATTGTTTTAAGGATGCTTGAATATAAGCCAGCTGAAGCAAAACAGTTAAATGCGGTCAAAGATAGAATTATTACTACCTTGTTAAATGAAAAATCGATAAAGATAACCCAAGAAAAAGCAGAAAAAGTTAATAATGCGATTGCAAATGGAGAAGCTACATCTGCAGTTGCGGAAAGACATGGCTTAGAAGTGCAGCGTTTTTCAAGTCTGACAAGAGCTAGTGGAGATCTTAACTGGCAAGTTAATCAAGCAGTTTTTAAATTAGCAAAGCCATTGAGCGGTGAGCCTACGGTTGATACTTTTGTCGAGCCAACGGGGGCACAGACTGTGATAAAGTTGCTTTCGGTCACAGAAGGTGTGATGACAGAAAGTGATAAAGCTAAACAAAAATTAGCAGAAAAGAATATGGCAAGGGCTTTTGGACAGGCTGAATTTACAGCTACTTTGCTTAGTTTACGAGCAGATGCAACTATAAAAATCAATATAGCAGAACAACAATAGTTAGAGAGCAGATAATAAGTTTGTCTAGCTGTTTTAGCTATAGTAAAGGTAAAAGCTCAACTGATTAAAATAAGCAATCATGACTTTGCGAAGTATAGGTCATTAATATTATAGGAAATTCTTTAAATGATTACGGTTTTATTAGTTGATGACCACGAATTAGTCAGGACAGGTATTGAGTCTTTGTTAAATTCAATGGATGATATTTCTGTCGTGGGTGTCTCTCAATGCGGAGAGCAAGCACTCGAAATTCTGGAAAATATTAAACCTGATGTTGTTTTGATGGATGTTAATATGCCAGGAATAGGGGGTGTAGAGGCATGTCGAAGAATGTTACAACTGTATCCGGAAATAAAAATAATTGCTTTATCAGTACATAATGACGGACCTATTCCTCAACAGATTTTAAAATTGGGAGCCTTAGGTTTCATTTCTAAAGGGTCACCCGTAGATGAAATGGTGCGAGCAATTCGGATGGTAGTAGCAGGGAAGCGTTATTTATGTACAGAAGTTGCAAATAATCTTGCATTTAGTGGCCTACCTGGCGGAGATGAGATGCCTTTTACCAAGCTTTCTCAAAGGGAGTTTGAAGTTGTCAACTTGATCTTGCAAGGCAAGAGCATCAAAGAAATGTCAGGTATTCTGGTTTTAAGTGATAAAACAATCAACACTTATCGTTATCGCTTATATGACAAATTAAAAGTAAAAAATGATGTAGAGCTGACCCGATTAGCGATTAAGTTTAAATATATTGAAATTTAGATAAATTTTTTGGTGTTGGTTTATCTAGGTTTAAGGTAACGCGCAATAAATAACCTACCAATATTGCGACGTATTTTTGTTTGCCTTTGGCGTTGCTACGTAGGGCACATAGCGAGCTATGTAACCGAAGTGGCAACGCCAAAGGCGGACAAAAAGACAAGCAAGATTGGTGGGTTATTTATTGCGTGTTGCCTAAGACTGACAAGTCTACTGTGAAAAGGTTTTCTCAAGTCAATTTCATGACATCTTTAGGAGTGAGGATTTAATAATATCCGAAAGTTTGACGCAGGATTTTTGTCCGTCTTCTGTGTTGTAGAAATGGGCGCATAGCAGGCTACGTAACTATTTCTACAACACAGAAGACGGACAAAAAAACAAGTCAAGATTCGGATATTATTAAATTCTCGCTCCTTAGTACATGGAAATTAAATTTCTAACTATCGGTTTTTTTACATAAGTGTTTAAATACTTCGCGCTTCCGCTCAAGGATTTTTACTTACATCCATGTAAGTAAAAATCAACTCACTATAACTTCCGTAAACGTAACCGCACGAAGTATAAATACTTTATAAATCTCAAACAATTTCCTGAGCTTTTGAAAAGGCATCTCTAAAATCCAGATAAACAGGTGTCTTGGATGAGAGGATTAATTCAAGCAATGCATTCTGTAACTGATATTTAATATTTCCTACGGCTAATGCGCCAACTCCTACAGCACCTTCAGTATTTTCGAGGGGGGAGCCAAAGTCTTTTGCTTTAATGCCCGCAATACCCGCTGGAGGAACGGCGTTAACATCACCTGCTACTTTAAGTTGCGTTGTTTGAGCAATCACTTCAGGGCTAATAACTTGAATACCGGCTTTTGCTGTACAAAAAATAATATCAACATCCGCTAGAATTGAATTCTTTTCTTCTTCAGAGTTGGCTAATGCGCCAGTTAAAGAGCATTTACAACGTCGATTATATTCTTTTGCTGCATCATTGGCAGTTTCAAGGGACATATGATCAACCAGAATCGTCTCCGTTCCTGCTAATGAAGCAATAACTCCTGTTGCTATGCCTACAGGTCCTGTGCCTCCAAAAACCAATGCTTTGGATTCCTTAAGTGATTTGTTGTGTTTTTCTTTAAGTTCTTTTTCCACGCAGGCAACTAATGCGGCAGCGGTAGTAAAGGCACCACTGGGGTCTGCAAACATTGACACTTCAAAAGGAGGAAACATAACCTGTTTGGCGCTGTTCATCATATCCATTGCCAAACCTATATCTCTACCTCCAATAAAAATACCTGTTCGTTTTATTCCAGAAGGGCTACGGGAAAAAATAACATCTTGAGTTAAACTCTGAATATTTTCAAGTTTGACGTTGCTGTATGGCATTAGGACATCAAATCCAGTATCTAGCGCCATATTAATATCAAATGGACTATTGTTTTGCATGGGGTCAAACATGTGAAGAATACTGCGTTTAGGCATTTTGCTTCCTTATCTTGATGATTTTATATATTCACGGGCAATTTCAAACGCATGTTCAAAGTGCAGGTAGACAGGCTTCCCACTTTCAAGCAATTGTTGAAGGAGTAAAATTTGGGTCTGATATTTTATGTTGCCAATGGCTAAAGCTCCTAATCCCAATGCGCCACTTTTACTACCAGCTAACTTCTTGCCATTGTCAAATGGATCTAATCCAGCGATACCAGAAGGTGGAACAGCATTAATATCAGCAGCAACCTTAAGTTCGGAAGCAGAGGCTAATAAGTCGGAATTGAGTAATTCAATACCTGCTGCGCCAGTAGCAAAAACCACATCAGCTGTTTTAATATAATCCCCTTTTTCTGAATCAACACCAGCCTCTATATTGATTTTCCCTTCACCAAATTCATAGTTGCAAAGTTCGGCAATACGTTCTGCTTTATTCAACTGTCGTCCAATTAGTCTGACATTGGCACCTGCCTGAGCTGCTAAAACTGAAGCAATTTGTCCCACCGGCCCAGTTCCTCCCAGTGTCAGAAGATTGGCACCTTTCAGTGACATGTTGAATTTCATATCTAGTTCATTTTCTACAGCGGCAACCATACCAGCAGCTGTAGTAAAAGCTCCGCTTGGGTCGGCAAATACCGACACTTCAAAAGGCGGAACCATAGAATGTTTTGCTGTTTTCAGCATATTCATAGCTTGTTTACTATCTCTTCCGCCAATAAAAACCCCCGTTTTCTTGAGTGATTTGGGGCTACGGGAAAAGATAACATCCTGAATGAATCCTCTGACTTCACTAGGCTCCACATTAATATAAGGTACTGCTGAAACCCAGCCGGCATCCATTGCCATAGTCACGTCAAATGGACTTAAGTTTTTAGCGGTGGTTAACATATGTAAGATGTAATTTTTTTCCATGATGGTCTCTAGAGTTAAGTTGCTTTGGAGGTTTTGTGGTATCAAATGTTCAATATTGAGTCGTATTTTATTTCTGTACATACAATCGTGAAATGAATTAGTTATTCATCTGTTTTGATTAAAATTGTTGTGTCAGGAGTAAATTAACAAACTAGCTTGGTAAGTTTATTTCGTTTGTATACTTCAAATAAGTCTAATTATAAAAGAAAAATTAATCAGATAGTAGCTTAAGGTTGTTCCTAATTTGATCACAAGAGAAGTAAATTTAATAGATTCTTTTCAAAAGAGAGTTTTTACAGTCAATTTTATAGATTGTATTCAACAAAAATTACTGACATTCTGTATCATTTATAACATTTGACTATTTGGAGAATTAACTCATGCATAATGTTACATTAATTAAAGGTGATGGTATTGGGCCTTCTATTATGGAGGTTGCTGTCAAAGTTATTGATGCAACGGGTGTAAAAATAAACTGGGAAGAGGCGGATGCAGGGTTGGCTGCCTTTGAAAAGCATGGAACACCAATTCCTGATGAAACATTAGCCTCTATTGAAAAAAACAGAATAGCTTTTAAAGGGCCATTAACCACACCGATAGGTGATGGCTTTAGAAGTATTAATGTTGCGCTGCGTCAGGAATATGATTTATATGCTAATGTGAGACCTGCTAAAACTTGGAAAGGCGCTCAGTCGCGGTTTGAAAATGTTGATATTGTTGTGGTTAGAGAAAATACGGAAGGTTTGTATTTAGGGCTAGAACATTACTTGACCCGTCAGAAAGATGTGGCTGAAAGTTTGGCAGTTATCACTAAAGAAGGATCCGAACGAATTGTAGAATATGCTTTCAAATATGCAAAGGACAATAATCGTAAAAAAGTAACGGTCTGCCATAAAGCTAATATATTGAAATTCACCTCAGGCTTATTTTTGGATACAGCAAGAGAAGTTGCGCAAAAGTATCCCGAAATCGAATTTGATGAGAAGATTGTTGATGCGACTTGTATGCATTTAATTATGGATCCATCGCAATTTGATGTGATTGTGACGACCAATATGTTTGGTGATATTTTATCTGATTTAACAGCAGGGCTGGTCGGTGGATTGGGTTTGATTCCAGGTGCCAATATTGGTACTGATGCGGCTTTATTTGAAGCGGTTCATGGTAGTGCACCCGATATTACAGGCAAGAATATTGCAAATCCAACGGCTGTTATTATGGCTGGAATGATGATGTTAAATCATCTGGGCGAAACTGAGGCTGCCAATAGAATAAAGGCGGCTGTAGAGAAAATTATAGAAGAGGGAGCGTTTGTAACCCCCGACTTAAATCCAGATTCTAAAACGGGTACGGTAGAAATGGGCAATGCTATTATTTCTGCATTATAAGATTTTCTAAGGCATTATCTGACCCTGTCAGACAATGCTTTTTTTATTTATGAATAAAAAAATCCAGCGACAACAAGCCTACCAGGACAGAAATGAACAATCTGATAAGGAAAAACTGAGTCGGATAATTTGTGAAAAATTTATTGCCCAGCCTTCTTATCAGCAAGCCGAAACGATCATGTGGTATTTGCATTGTCGATCTGAAGTCAAAACGATTAACACATTGCTAACAGAATTTAATCCTTCCAAAAGATTCGTTATTCCTTATTGCACAAAAACTCCCGAAGGAGTGAATAAATTAGGCTTATGGTTGTTTGAAGGTTTGCCTGAACTATCTGCTGGCACTTGGGGCATATTAGAACCCGAAAAGTCACGATGGGGAGAGGTAGGCAAAGAGGTGTTACCTGATGAACTGGATCTGATTATGGTTCCAGGTGTAGCATTTGATCGAAATGGGGGGCGATTAGGTAATGGGGCAGGCTATTATGACCGATTATTGCAGGAAGTCAGATCGGATACCATCTTAACCGGAGTTTGTTTTGAGTCGCAAATTTGTCAGAAGGTTGTTATGGAAAAGCATGATGTACTCATGAATAATGTGATCACAGAAACCAATAACTATCATCCCAAAAATGGATTTGATACACGTAATAAATCAGCTTGATCGAACACCCGCATTTGTCTTGGATGAAAAATGTTTGATTAACAATCTAGAAACCCTAGCTTATATCAAAGAACAATCGGCTTGCCAGGTATTATATTCAATTAAAGCCTTACCTTTAGAGCCCGTGTTAAAACTGGCAATGAGTTATTTGGATGGTTTGTCAGTCAGTTCGCTATTTGAAGCACGTCTGGCAAAAGAGGTATTAGCAGATTTTGGCAAACTGCACATCACAACACCTGGTTTAAGAGATTATGAATTTCAGGAGCTTACCGAGATTTGTACGCATATCAGTTTTAATTCTATAAACCAGTATCAGCGTATGCCTAAAAACCAGTCAGAACACTGTTCATTTGGTTTAAGGATTAATCCCAAGCTTTCTTTTGCGGATGATCCTCGATATGACCCTTGCCGACTTCATTCAAAATTAGGAATAGATATAGACACACTTGATAAAATTCCTGAAGGTATAGAGGGTTTACATTTTCATACGGTTTTTTCAAATACAGATTATTTCCCTCTAATCAAAACAGTTGATTTACTCAAGAAAAAAATGGCGAGTAGTTTTGCTCAATTGAAATGGATGAATTTTGGGGGGGGGTATCTCTATAGTGAAATTGAAAATCATGAAATTTTTATAGATTTAGTTACAGAAATCCAGCAAGAATTTGGTATCCAGGTTTATATTGAGCCTGGAAAAGCGATTGTTGGAAATGCAGGTTATCTAGTAACCACTGTCATTGACCGCTTTAGTAGTGATGGAAAACAGATTGCTGTTCTGGATACTTCGGTGAATCATAATCCAGAAGTCTTTGAATATCAAAAATCACCGGATTTACTGGAGACGGATGTTGATGGTAGGTTTTCATGTATCTTGGTTGGCTCCAGTTGTCTGGCGGGAGATGTTTTTGGTGATTATCAATTTCAAAAGTTACCTGAAATAGGTGAAAGATTGGTTTTTTCAAACTTGGGTGCTTATAGTTTAACCAAGGCTAATCAATTTAATGGTTATAATTTGCCGGATATATTTTTTTTGGACAAGCAACAAGTTCTTACTCAGTTAAGACAAAATACTTATGCTGACTATCAAACACAATGGAAAAACATCAATAGCTAGTGCTTCGTTTGATAAGTCCGCTCTACAATACTCATCAAAAAGTACTGGATGGTTAAAACTCAATGAGTAAAAAAATGAAAGCAGTAATAATGACAGATACAGGGTCAGTTGATGGTTTACAGTTTGTTGATTTTGCAGAACCTGAAATCAGCAAAGCGATAGAAGTAAAAATCAAAATCAAAGTGGCTGGGGTTAATCCTATTGATACAAAAATCCGCCAAAATGGAACTTTTTATCAACAAGCCTTGCCTGTTATTTTAGGCTGTGATGGTGCTGGAGAAATTGTTTCAATGGGAAGTGAGGTTGCCAATTTTAAGGTAGGTGATGAAGTCTGGTTTTGTCATGGGGGATTGGGAAAAGAACAAGGAAATTATGCTGAATATAACGTGATTGATAGTCGATGGATTGCTTTGAAACCTAAAAATATTACCTTTAAAGAGGCGGCTGCCATGCCTTTAGGATTAATTACCGCTTGGGGCGCGTTGTTTGATAAAGGCCGATTACAGAAAGGCGAAACCGTTTTAATTCATGCGGGTGCGGGTGGAGTAGGGCATTTGGCTATTCAATTAGCAAAAATAAAAGGCGCTACTGTGATTGCTACCGTCAGTTCTGACGAAAAAGCAGATTTTGCTCATTTTTTAGGCGCAGATTATACAGTTAATTATACTAAATCCGGTTTTATTGATGAAGTGAACAGCATAGCAAAAAATGGAGTGGATTTGGTTATAGACACAGTGGGTTCGCAGGTGTTTAAAGACAGCATTGCAGTAATGGCCTATTGCGGACGTTTAATTACCTTGCTGGATCCGGGAGAATTGTCATTAGCTGAAGCCAGAATGAAAAATTTGCTGATTGGTTTTGAGTTAATGTTGGCACCTCTTTTGAAAAATATGAATGTAGCCAGAGCTAAACAAGTAGAAATGTTGAACCAGTGTGCTGAGTGGATAGACCAAGGGTTTTTAAAGGTTCATGTTTCCGAAGTTTTTACTTTGCAAGATGCGCTAAAGGCGCATTCCAAAATAGAACAGGGTCATACTATAGGGAAAATAGTATTGGAAATAGGCTGATGTGAATGATGCTTATTCATTATTAATAATTCTAGTGGTCTGACAGCTTAGGTTTAATGGATATTTTAGAATAGGTAGCTCTTGTGTAATACGGGGTTCTTCACCATCGAATCTCTCGTATCACGCAAGCTTCATACGGGCTACATTTTTTTTAAAAAATCTATCCATCAAACCAATCTTGATGGAATACTAGTTGTCAGTTATTTTATAACTAAATTCAGTTAGCAATTTAATATAGAGAAAATATTTGGAGTGTAAAAACATGTTTTAGCACTCCAGGCTTTAACTATTTAATCATTATCGTTTAATTTAGTTTTGGTGTGAATGATACTGTGAGAACTCAGGGTGAGATTAAATGTTATGAAAAATAACCTTTTAAAAAAAATAACTATGAATTATTCATTTTTTGTCTAGTAGGTATCATGTTCTAAAATCTCTTGTCTCTTCATAAATGAGTCGTCTCAAATTCATATCTTATTCAGAAAAAATCCTGTTTAATAATAGCCTTATTTATCATTATAAACTAATGCCTAAAAAAACCAGAAAAACTAGAAGTACAAAGAAAACAACTAAGAAGCGATCACTACACTGGTTTAAAAAGAGTATTTTATACAGTTTGCTTTGCTTTACTTTCGTGTTTATTTCCTATATTGGCTATTTAGATTATAAGGTACGAAAGCAGTTTGAAGGGAAACGCTGGTCTATTCCGGCTAGAGTTTATGCCAGTCCGGTTGAAATTTATAGTGATTTTAAAATAAGCTCAAAAACATTTGAAGATTTATTGTTGCAATTACATTATCGCAATGACTATCATTTGCGGTCTGAGGGGACGTATTTTAAAAAAGGGTCAGATATAAATGTAAAAACCCGAAGTTTTCAATTCTGGGATAAAAAGCAGGAAAGTCATCAATATAGAATTATATTTTCAGATAAAAATATTAGTAAAATCATTGATTTATCTACTTCAAAAGCAGCACCAATAGTCAGAATTGATCCGGTTCAAATTGGTAGTTTTTATCCTACACGCAAGGAAGATCGTATCTTGATAAAACTGGAAAATACACCAGATGCATTGGTTCAAGGTCTGCTGGCAACTGAAGATCGGAATTTTTATCAGCATATTGGACTTTCATTTAAAGCAATTGCCCGAGCTTTATGGGCTAACATTCGTGCTGGTACTGTCGTGCAAGGAGGTAGTACGATCACTCAGCAATTGGTGAAAAACTTTTATTTGAATTCCAGAAAAAGTTATGTGCGCAAAGCCAATGAAGCCTTGATGGCTCTGATTTTAGAATATCGTTTCCAGAAGGATGATATTTTAGAAGCTTATTTAAATGAAATTTATCTTGGACAAGATGGTGCAAGCTCTGTGCATGGTTTTGGACTGGCCAGTGAGTTTTATTTTGGTCGTCCTTTAGAAAAACTGGATTTGCATGAAATTGCAGTTCTGGTCGCATTGGTTCGAGGGCCTTCTTTTTATGATCCTAGAAAACAATCTAGCAGAACCATCAAACGGCGCAATCTGGTACTGGATGGTATGCATCAACAGGGCTTTATTACTAAAAAACAGATGATTGCAGCAAAAAAGCAAAAGTTGAATGTGATAGCCCGAACCCATCGTCCGGCCAATCGATATCCCGGCTTTATTGATTTAGTTAAAAGGCAGTTAAGAAAAGAATATCGGGAAGATGATTTAACTTCAGAAGGTTTAAGGGTTTTTACTACACTGGATACGCAGATACAAAACACGCTTGAAACAACCATTGTACGAAAATTAAACTATTTGGAAAAAAGACCTAAAAGCAATAATCTGGAAACAGCTGTGGTTGTGACACGCAGAGATGGGGGTGAAATTGTTGCATTGGCAGGTGGAAGAAACCCCAGAGGGACAGGTTTTAACCGAGTTCTGGATGCAGTTAGACCAATAGGTTCGTTAATTAAACCTGTCGTATATTTAACCGCATTGGAATATCCACAAAAGTATACGATTACAACCTTGGTCAGTGATACGGCAATTGAAGTCAAAGGCAGTAAAGGAGCAGTTTGGCGACCTAAAAATTATGATAAAAAAGAACATGGTAAGGTACCATTACATACTGCTTTAGCGCAATCCTATAATCTGGCAACGGTGCATATTGGTATGGATATAGGCTTGGCTAGAATAGCAAAAACCATCAGAAATTTAGGCGTAAGCAGACCGATTAATTTATTTCCTTCACTATTATTGGGAGCATCCCCTTTGACACCGCTGGAAGTCACTCAAATGTATCAAACGCTAGCGGGGGATGGTTTTGCTACGCCTTTACGTTCAATTCGGGCAGTTATTGCGGCGGATGGGGAGCAATTACAGAGTTATCCCTATACAGTCAGGCAGACGGTAGACCCAGCGGCAACTTATCTGACAAATAAAATATTGCAGGAAGCAATGAATGAAGGAACAGGGCGTTCGGCTTATTTATATCTTCCAAAAAAAATGGGGCTAGTGGGTAAAACAGGTACGACTAATAAATTAAGAGATAGTTGGTTTGCTGGATATAGTGGTGATTATCTGTCAGTTGCCTGGATAGGCCGAGACGATAACAAGCCAACAGGGTTAACAGGCGCAAGCGGTGCATTGCAAGTCTGGATTTCTTTGATGAGACAAATTTCTACTCAGCCAGTTAACCTGATAGCGCCTGATAATATTGAACTTAGTTGGATTGATCCAGCAAATGGCATGTTAGCAAATGCGCAATGTGAAGGTGCAATTGCCTATCCTTTTATAGAAGGCTCAGCGCCTGATCAAAACGCCCCTTGTGTTTCATCCCCACTTAATCGAGCTAAAACTTGGTTTAATGAAATAATTCAGGATAATTTTTAATCAAAACGCTTTATTCTTGTTGATTTGAACCCCTATCTGATTTATCGGCTATTTACCTAATCTTAATTTAAACATATGTTAAAAAAATCCATTTCAAAACTAACATTCATCCTGTTTTTAGTTGGTTTCAGTGGGGTTAATGCAGAACCTACACCGATTCAGCAGTTAAAAGCATTTTTAAAATCCACGTCATCCTTAACAGCAAATTTCAAGCAAGTGACATTAAATGAAAATGGTCAACCTACTGATAGTAGTGAAGGCTTATTTTTTTTAAGAAGACCCGGAAAATTTCGCTGGAGTTATAAAAAACCTTTTGTACAAGAAATTGTATCCAATCTTGGTAAAGTCTGGTTTTATGATGCAGACCTGGAACAGGTTACCATTAAGAAACTAGATAAATCTTTGGGCTCAACACCTGCTTTATTATTAAGTGGAGACATAGAACTGGAAGAAAATTTCATTCTGCAACAACAAGGGACTGATGAAGATCTAACCTGGATTAAGTTATCGCCAAAAAATGATGAGAGCACTTTTAACTATATTTTAATTGGTCTTGAAAACGGAAAGTTGGGAGGTATGGAATTAAGCGATAGTTTTGGTCAGCTCACTCGAATTTATTTTTCGGAAATTAAGATAAATCCACAAATAGACCCTACAATATTTGAATTTGTAGCACCTGAAGGTGTTGACGTATTTGAAAACTAACTATGTTTGATGATTTGGTTAAACCTTTGGCAGATAGGATGCGTCCCGTTATATTGAATGATTACAGGGGGCAAAAGCATATATTAAAACCTGGAAAGCCTTTGTACGAGGCTATATCATCAGGGCACTTGCACTCCATGATTTTTTGGGGGCCGCCAGGTACCGGTAAAACAACCCTGGCAAGAATGATAGCCAAGCATTCAGATGCGCACTTCATGTCACTATCAGCCGTATTAGCTGGGGTAAAAGAAATCCGTGCGGCAGTTGCTGATGCCAAAAAAATTCAGCTGCAACAAAATAAACGCAGTATTTTATTTGTAGATGAAGTACATCGTTTTAACAAATCTCAGCAAGATGCTTTTTTACCCCATGTAGAAGATGGAACGGTTTATTTTATTGGCGCAACCACAGAAAATCCCTCATTTGCACTGAATAACGCCTTATTATCCAGAGCTAGAGTTTATGTGCTTAATTCATTATCTAGTGATGAATTAATTGAAGTGATTAATCAGACCTTATCTGATCAAAGAGGCTTTGCGGATTTAGGAATAGAAATTTCTGCTGAATTAAAGCAGCAGTTTGCATCTGCCGCCGATGGTGATGCCAGAAGGGTATTAAATTTATTGGAAATTGCCGTAGAATTGGCTGGGGCAAATGATAGCCAGAAAATTACAGAATCCATTGCACAAGAAGTGCTGACAGGTGGTGTCAGGCGGTTTGACAACCAGGGGGAAGAGTTTTATAACCTGATTTCAGCTTTACATAAATCAGTAAGAGGCAGTTCTCCTGATGCATCACTATATTGGCTATGCAGAATGATAGATGGAGGCTGTGATTTATCCTATCTGGCAAGAAGAATAGTCAGAATAGCCTCAGAAGATATAGGCAATGCTGATCCAAGGGCGCTGGAAATTACCATCAATGCCTGGGAAACACAGGAGCGTCTGGGGAGTCCAGAAGGCGAATTGGCCTTGGCTCAGGCTGTTATTTATTTAGCCTGTGCGCCTAAAAGTAATGCTGTTTACAAGGCTTATAATGCGGCAATGGCAGAAGTAAAACAAGCTGGCAGTTTAGGCGTGCCCAATCACTTAAGGAATGCACCAACCAAATTAATGAAATCTCTGGATTATAAAAAAGATTACCGATATGCGCATAATGAACCGGAGGCTTATGCTGCTGGTGAAAACTATTTTCCCGATGCGTTAAAAGACAGACAATATTATTTTCCCGTACCGCGAGGATTGGAAATCAAGATTTCTGATAAGTTGAAACATTTGCAAGAACTGGATAGGAAAGCCTATCACAAAAATGGCTAATGAAGGTCTCGCATGATTTGAATTGCTAGCAACTGTCTTTCATCATACCAATTTGCAATTCCAATAATTAAATATGAAGTTAATATTCAATTGTTTATAACCACTACACAGAGATAACAATATACTTTTCTTAGCAACCCAATAATATGTATTAAGTTAGTAAGCATAATCAGCTGTTTTAGTATTTTGCGACTGATTAAAGATGGAAACTAATGTAGCCTGGATGTAGCGGAGCGGAATCCAGGTTTTCTGCTAGAGCCATGAACCCTGGATTCCGTTTCACTGCATCCAGGCTACATATAATCGGTGTTTTATAATGTGAGGTTATTTAATAAATTATTAATTGAATAAAATCGAAAATACTCTGATGAAAGACGGTACCAAAATTAAATTAATTTAAATGCAAGTAATAAATTATGCGGGTTAGATAACAGGTTTAGACTGAACGACTCCTATATTACAAATGAGGGATTACGCATGGACTGGCAAGAAGTGTGTGAACATTCCAGCTTAAAAGATCTACCTTTTAAAATTGAATTGGATGAATATGGGCGAATTATTATGTCTCCAGCTAACCTCTTTCATTCTGCATTACAAATTAGAATTGCGATTATTTTAGAGAAACAATTAAATAATGGCATTGCACTTTCTGAATGTGCTATAAAAACCAGTAAAGGCACTAAGGTTGCTGATATTGCTTGGGTTTCAAACGGTATATGGGAAAAGATAAAAGAAAAAACAGAAGCCCCCATTGCCCCAGAAATATGCGTCGAGATTATTTTTGCCAGCAATACTCAAAAGGAAATGTCAGAAAAAAGTCAGCTATATTTTGCAGCAGGAGCAAAAGAAGTGTGGTTATGCGATGAAAAAGGTCGATTGAGTTTTTTTAACTCACAACACCCTTTGGTTTATTCGGAATTAGTTCCTGAGTTTCCATTAACAGTAGAAGTGTAAGGTTTTTATATGATTAAGGTTTATTGATATCCAGAGACTCTTGCTCTTCAAATCCTGCTACTAATTCTAGAATTGGGAAATAAAAATCACCAGAACTATTACAATTATTGCTACTGGTTCCTGTGAGAGTACTAGACTCTATGTTATAGGTTCCGTTTACAGTCCGTGTGCATTGACGCGATGTAGATAATGAATTTGAATTCACCCGGGTGGTATCTGACACAATCTCAGCCTCTAAAGATGCCTCGCTTCCATTTGCAGCAATTTTAAAGGTACCCGTTGAAGTCACTGCACCATTTCTCGTTGTTCCCCGAGCGTTAATACAGTCTGAAATAGTGGTTGTAACGTCAAACGCACCCGTTAGCAGATTAAATCTCCAGTTATTGAACGTGAGCCACCTTGAGGGTAAGATACTTGATAACTAACAGATTCAGCTAGTGCTACTTGAGTTAATAATAACAGACTTAGAGTTAATAATTTTTTCATGAAATAATTTCCTATCTTCAGTTTTAAAATAAATAGTTCAAAACGGTAATCATATGTGACATTGCATTATCGTCAACTTGAATGGATGTTTTTTAGAGCTAGTTCACAGTATTCATAATTTCTAACAGTGTTCATGGTGGTGAGGTTTTATCAAGATGGAATAAGTTGCACAATATGAGCAGGATTAATTCGTATCTGTAGCGTACTGTATTCACCTGATCTAATGATATAATAGCCAGTTTAAAGCATTAACCAAGAACATTAACCGTATCAGTTTTTAGTGACATCAATTTGCATGATTGAATTTTCTTGGATAATGATTGTAATGAACTTTTTGAGTAGAATATGAGTAAATTGAGATGTGCGGTGATTGGTACAGGATATTTAGGTGCGTTTCATGCAGAAAAATATACTACTTTAGATAATTGTGATTTGGTTGCAGTTGTCGATACAAATGAAGACACAGCAAAAAAAGTTGCTGATAAAAACGGAGTTAAAGCACTTACTGATTATACTTCCTTATTAGGAAATATAGATGCAGTTAGCATTGTTGTTCCTACCAGTTACCATTATCAAGTTTCGCTTGATTTTTTAAAATCAGGTACCCATGTTTTAGTTGAAAAACCAATTACTGTTACTGTTGAAGAAGCTGATGAATTAATAGCAGTTGCAAAAGAAATGAATGTTATTTTGCAGGTAGGGCATTTGGAAAGATTTAATCCTGCCATTATCGGTCTAGACAAAGAAGAGAAACCTTTATTTATAGAGGCTCACCGCATATCTCCATTCAACCCACGAGCCAATGATGTCAGTGTCGTTCTTGATTTGATGATTCACGATATAGATATTATTCTGGCTTTGATTAACTCAGAAATTGAGCGTATAGATGCCAGTGGAACAGCCGTTCTAACAAAAGGCATAGATATTGCCAATGCACGTTTGACTTTTAAAAATGGTTGTGTCGCCAATGTAACTGCTAGTCGAATTAGTATGAAAATGGAACGAAAAATGAGAATGTTTAGGCCTTCTTCTTATATTTCGGTTGATTTTCAAAATAGGATTCTTACTAAATATAAAATGGGTAATAAAGAAATGTATCCAGGGATACCCGAAATTGTCAATGAAGAATTGGTCTTTGAAAATGGTGATGCATTAATGGAAGAGATTAAACATTTTGTAGATTGTATTCACACAGCTACAAACCCTTTGGTTTCTGGGGAAGCGGGTAGGCGTGCCTTGCAAACAGCTATTGAAATAACTAATTTATTAAAATAAAGCTATCAGTAATCTTATATTTGAGGACAAGAGGAAAAAAAATGATACCCATGGTTAACCTGAAAGCCCAATATTCTGAAATTCAAAATGAGATTGAGCAGGGCATTTCAGAAACTATTGCTCGATGTTCTTTTATTTTAGGTCCTAATGTACAAGCATTTGAAAATGAAGCCGCTAATTATCTTGGCGTAAACTATGCTGTTGGTTGTGCTTCTGGAACGGATGCATTACATTTAGCGCTGCGAGCAGAAGGTATTTCAGAGGGTGATGAAGTTATTACCAGTGCCTTCACTTTCATAGCAACAGCAGAAGCTATTAAATATGTGGGTGCTAAGCCTGTTTTTGTGGATATTGATGAAAAAACATTTAATATCACCGCTGAATTAATAGAAAAATCAATCACCTCAAAAACTAAAGCAGTCATGCCCGTCCATTTATTTGGACAGCCTGTTAATTTAGAAAAAATAAAACAGCTTTGTGAAAAACATAATTTAAAATTGATTGAAGATTGTGCCCAATCTTTTGGTGCACGTATTAATGGCCAGCAAACGGGGTCTTTTGGTGATGCGGCTGGTTTCAGTTTTTTTCCGAGTAAAAATTTAGGTGCATTTGGTGATGCGGGACTGGTTGTTACCCAATCAGAAGAAACAGCAAAACAATTGAAAATGTTGCGTAACCATGGCTCTGATGTACGCTATTATCATGACGTTATTGGCTATAATAGTCGTTTAGATGAATTGCAAGCCGTTGTTTTAAGAGCTAAGTTAAAACGTATTGATCAATATAATAAAGCGCGCAGAAATGCCGCCAGTTTGTATTCACAATTAATGAAGGGTTTGCCTTTAAAGACACCTTATGAAGATGGCGTGGGTGAGCATGTCTATCATCAATATACAGTATTATGTGATCGTAGAGATGAGGTAATGAAAGCACTTCAAGAAAAACAGATTGCTTGTGCTATTTATTACCCTGTTCCCTTACATAAGCAAAATGTATTTAAAGAAGAATGTGCGGGGTTATCTCTACCTGTCACTGAATTTGTTGCATCCCAGTGTTTATCGTTACCTATTTGTCCTTCTCTAACAGAGGAAACCATTCATGAGATTGTTGCTCCAATTACAGCCGTTTTATCTTAGGAATATGTATAAATAACGTCAGCAACTGAGTTTTTCTTTCGTGTTGAGACAACAGTTACGAGATACGGCATACTTATTTCATACCGATAGACATCATTCGATACAACGAATTGACTATTAGCTCTTCTTGGAATTATTCAGGTTTTATTCTAATAAAATTCACATTATTTAAGGTTTCATCTTTTGATAGAAAAAGTTCACTCTACTATTATGTTTAGTGCAGGCGAATCCTCTGGGGATCAACATGCAGCTAATATGTTTATTGAAATAAAAAAACAACTGCCCGAGATTAAAGGTTTTGGAATGGGTGGGAAAAAAATGCAGCAAAGTGGTATTGAGTTGTTTTTTGATTCCTCTGGAATTGGCGTGATAGGTTTGATGGAAGTTTTAAAGCATTATGATGAAATTCGTGGTGCCTTGAAATTGATGAAAACAATAGTGAAATCTTTAAAACCCGATTTATTAGTTTGTGTAGATTATAAAGAATTTAATTTTAAATTGGCTCGATTTGCTAAAAGTCAGGGGATAAAAGTATTGTTTTATGTGAGCCCTCAAGTATGGGCTTGGCGACCTGGGAGGGTTGTCAGCTATGGGAAAGCTATAGACATGATGGCAGTCATATTTCCATTTGAAACGGCTTATTATGAAGCTGAAAATATACCGGTTCGATATGTCGGTCATCCCTCGGTTGATAAGGTTTCCCCCCTGCGGAGTAAAGTCGAGGATATTGCTAAATTTTCATTACGAGTGGATATGCCAATTGTTGGCATACTGCCAGGAAGTAGAATTAATGAAATTAAACGTATTTTACCTGTTATGTTGGCAGCGGCAGAAAAACTGACACTCACTCATGATGGCATTCAATTTATTCTACCCCAGGCAGATTCAATTGCGGCTGACATATTAGAGAAATATTTACAGAAATCATTAGTTGAAATTAAGGTGATAAAAAATCAGCCGTATGACGTAATTCAATGTTGTGACGTAGTTATGACCGCATCAGGTACGGCTACATTAGAAGTTGCTTTATTAAAAATTCCGATGGTAATCGCCTATAAGTTGTCTGCAATCACTTATTTTTTAGGAAAATATTTAGTTAATACAAAATTTATAGGTTTGCCCAATATTGTTTCAGGTAAAGGCATTATCAAGGAATTAATCCAACAAGAACTCACCGATGAAAGCTTGGCAAGTGAAGTCGAACATATTCTGAAAGACAAAGGATATAATGAAAAAATGATCGAAGATCTGACTGATGTAAAGGAAAAACTTGGGTCTGGAGGCGGATCAAAAAACATGGCTGATCTAGCGATAGAGATGTTGTGAAGTAATTTTGAAAAAAGGATCTCTTCTTTATAGATAACTCAGATCATTTATGAAAATTCACAAAGTTAATGAAGGTTTTATAATTATGAGATTGTAATACTGCTTAGTTAACGATTAAGGTATTGATAAACAATGTTTTAGACTGTTGGTTGGATTATTTTATCAAGCAAAGAGCGACAACGTAACCTAACATCTCCCCATTAATCAATGTGTTGTTGGGTTACGTATTTTCGCTACGCTAAAAAATCTAACTCAATATGGATAAGAATTGTTTATTAACTAATTATTTCTTAAATTAGCAGCATTGATGCCAGAGTTTAATTGTTTATCGGTCGTAAATAAGCCACGTCTCCAGTGTTAAAAAATAATTGCCTAACTTTGAGAAATAATTTCATATATTTCAATAATTTGGCTGAATAGTTTCCTTTACGTTAACAAAATCAAATAAGACCTAAATTATTAATTAAATCAGCAGGAGAACGCACAGCCACTCCCGGTTTATTCAAAA
>CAYNRB010000011.1:0-33613 GCA_964399475.1 uncultured Methylomarinum sp. | reverse complement strand
ATTTAATAACCTGCACATTATAAGTACCCAAGCATAATTAATTTAACATTTTACTTGTCTTTTTTTCCATCTTCAGCGTTGCATAAATAGTTACGTAGCTCGCTATGCGCCTATTTATACAACACTGAATATGAAAAAAAATCCTGCGTAAAATTAGTTAAATTAATTATACTTGGGTACTTAGCTGTAGTTTGTTTGTCTTCATTTGTATAGCAATGAGCGCATTGCTGACTATTTTTTTTTGTTATTTTAACTTCTGATACTGATCAATTATTAGTTGATAATGTTGAACATCTTCCATTTTTTCACGTTTTAAAGCGCCTTTTTGAAACAGTTTAGATTTTTTTATTAGCATGGCTATTGCCTGCTGTTTGTTTTCCAGATTTAAGCTATTGCTTGAAATGATTTTTTCTAAAGCGATGATCCTGAACCTGTCCATACCCCAATATTTTGCTGACAACTGATCTTCATGACCTCCGTATTTTTTTATCTGAGGTTCCTCTAACAATAAAACGGGGTATTGAGCGGTAATTCTTAACCACAGGTCATAATCTTCGCAAGCTGGTAGTCTGGTATCAAATTGTCCTACATCATCAAAAACAGAACGATGTATTATTATTGATGATGGAGACATTGCGCACAAAGGCAAACAATAGGGGAAAATCCAGCCGCCTTTTTTCTGATGTTTTTTCATTTGGTTGACTCGGATACCGTTTCGAATCCAAATTTCTTCTGTGTGACAAATTTTGTATTTTGATTGGGATTTGAGTGCGCTGATTTGTTTTTCCAGTTTGCATTCTAACCATTCATCATCAGAATCTAAAAAAGCAACCCATTCTCCAGTTGCTAACACTAACCCATTGTTTCTTGCTGCACTTACCCCTTGATTTAATTGAATAACATACTGTACCAAAGGAAAATAACTTGCTATCATTTCAGCTGTATCATCAGTAGATCCATCGTCAATAACAATGATTTCAAAATCTGAAAATGATTGTTTATAGAGAGAATTCAATGCTCTTTTTAGTACTGTTTTTCGGTTGTATGTAGGCACTATTATGCTTACAAAAGCCATATAAACTCCTTATATTTTAAATAACTGTTGAATTTATTTGATAATTAGCATAAATTACATAAAAAATTTATAAATGGAGCTATTTATGTCTGCTGTTGTGCAATCACCCCCAGAAAGACGACAATTTAATCAACATCTAATTTCTGAGTTGCAGGAAGAGCGGCAACAAGTATGGGCGTTGTATTGTAAAGTAGCCGAATTAAAGCCCTTTTCTTGTACTTCGCAAACCCAATCTTTATTAACCCAATTTTCACAATTATTAATTGATTATGTTTCTCTTGGGCATTTTGGTCTTTATGAGCGCTTATTGGCAGGAAAAGAACGTAGAGCTGCTGTATTAACAGTTGCTGAAAATATATATCCTGAATTTAGCAGCATCACTGATGCAGTTGTTTTGTTTAATGATAAATATGATGACAGTAAACAAATTTTAGTTGTTGATCAACTAGAATCTGATTTATCCCTGTTAGGCGAAAATCTTGCAAAAAGAATAGACCTTGAAGATAAGTTGTGTTGTTTAATGATGGAAAAAACGGAGTAAGACTAGCCCGCGTTAGGGAACTGGAAATAAAAAATCATCCATATTTTTTGGGCAGGATATTTGGTTTGTCTTTGATCGTGCAGAAATAGGTGCATAGCAGGCTATGTAACTGTTGCTGCACGATCAAAGACGGACAAAAAGACCAATAAGATTGGATGATTTTTTTCATCTCCCTTAGCCTTTCTTGATTAAATGTTCTTGAAATTAATGCAGGGAGCGTTTGATATAGACAATAGCTGGAAATAGAAACCTTTGTGTATTCTCAGCTATTGTAAACAAAGGTGGGTTACGTTTTTTCGCTACTTTCAAAAATCTCACCTACCCTACATTTGTGAAAAAGTAACCCCTCTTAACTTTCTTCACCCATTGTAGCACCAGTACCTTCATCTTTGGCCACACGAATAAACCTTTCTTTTAATCGTTTAAAGGCTGACCTTAATGTTTTGTCCATGACCACTTCATTCCCGATTGATACGATAACCCGAGTTAATTCAGGGATTTTAGTTTTAGTAGAAATCATGTAAATTGGCTGTACATAAAGCATTGAGTTTTCCATTGGCAGAATAATCATCCGTCCTCTTTTAACTCTTGACCCATGTTGATCCCATAGAGTGAATTGCTCTGATATTTCAGGGTTCTGATCAATTAAGGCATCAACCTGGGCAGGCCCGTTTACCTGTATGTCCTTATTGAATTTGTACACGGTAATTCCCGGCTTATATTCATCCGTACATCCCTCGTTATCAGCTGTTCCAGCCAATCCCACCATACTCAAGTTATCACGGCGTAGCGGTGTCATTGGATTAATCAAGACAAATTCTTCTCTGTCATTGCAGTTACCAAAATCCATGGTAATGAAATAAGGCATGACCTGTTTTTCATTGACCATTGCAAATTGCCAGGTTTCAGCTTGCTCATAAAATAATTCGGGCTTATTCTGATGAAATTTTGCATAGATTTTCATTTGCAATGAATATAAGTCCCGTGGATATCGCAAATGTTTTTGTAGCTCTTCGGGCATAGCACTCAATTTTCTAAAAATCCCAGGATAAGCACTGCTATAAGCCTGAATAATTGGATCTTTACGGTCAGAGTCAGAGATGTAGTATTTGGTTAAACCACTGTATGCATCGACTGTTATTTTTACTGAGTTTCGAATATAGTTAAATTCTTTAGTGTCGTAGAAAAAATGATCAGTAGTAGATTCAGAAACAGGATAATGATTAGATAAAGTATAAGCATCCTGTACCCAGAAAAATCTATCTTTAGTAATAACGAGATAAGGATCCTTGTCTAAATGTAGAAAAGGTGTCAGTTTGTTAATGCGCTCAATTATATTTCTACGTATCAACACCTTGCTTTGCTTGGAGATATTGCTGGAAAAAAATATTTTTTCATCTTTAAAATAAAAAGCAAAGAGTACTTTTCTAAAATATGAAGGGATGGGAATACCCCCTTTTCCTTCATATCCGCCAGATAAAGCCGAATCCGTACTAGAAAGACCTAATACCTCTAGATCATTTGGAACAATGGCGTATTTATATTGTTCCTGTCCAAAATAGATGTCCGCATGTTTAACCGTAAAACCTGTTTTGGATGACATATTGAGGTCGCGTAAATACCAGGTTATTGGTTTGGCAGCATCTTGAGCTGCCGGTGTTACCACCGCTCCATAGCCATGCGTATAACGTAAATGCGTGTTTTCCCAGTTTTGGGCTTCAATCGGTAATTTATTAATATTCATTTCCCGAGCAGCTAGATTAACCTGTTTGAAATGATCATTAATAAAATATCGATCTTCATCAACCTCCAAGAAACGATAATAAGGCCTGATACCCTGTAATTGCATATAGACATCTGTTAGGTATTCTCTGTCCCAGACCGGAATATTTTCAAAATGTTTTTTGCTACTCCATTTTTCTATATCTTTGGTCGCATCTAAGGAGACTGTAAAATCTACCGTCTTAATGTTTGTTAGGTCGTAAGCTTCTAACGTTGCGTCAATATTATTCTGCATAAAGGCTTTTTCAGTACTGACTGGGCTTGGTTTAACGATGAGTTTTTCAATCCAGTTTGGAATGAACTCAATTTTCTGTAAGCCCATAATTCCTAAAAAGGCAATGACGGAAATAATAAAGGGTGTTTTAATTCTATGTTTTTCCGAAAAAATAAAAATAACAGCGGTCACTGCAGTTGCGATAAAAGCAACCATGGAAAACCAGATTAGGGGCAGTTGCCAGCGAAGTTCTACATAGCCTGGGCCATAGAAAACGGGTTCATGGCTATCCGTATACAATAATGAAAAACGATCAAGCAAGAACCCCCACACCACGAAAAGTACTACAAAGGCAATTAGTATCGTTAAATGTATTTTAGAACCGAGAGTAAACTCTTGATTTTGATCGGGTACAAAAATATGTTCCAGCCAATACAGACAACCGACTAAAAAAAACAACACAACAGCTGTGATTAACAGTTCTTGTTGAATCAAGGTATAAACGGGATATGAAAACAGATAAAAACTGATGTCATTTCCATAAACCGGGTCTGTTACCCCTGACGCGCTTCCAAAGAAAAAAAGAATAGCCGATTCCCACTGATCATAAAAAGGAATGGCAATAAATATAGCTAAAATCAAGGAAAGAGGTTTATATATTTTAGCCGACCCATCCATGAAAACATCAGCGAATTTTTGAAATCGCTGCCTTTTGTCCGCATCTAGGAGTATTTCGTCTGGGGGATTCAAACCAAGATAACGCGAAGCTATCCAGAAATGGAAATAGAAAATCGCAAAGAAAACAGCGGTAACGACACCCGAAAGAATAAAACGATAAAATAAACGCAGCCAATAATAAGCTTCCATTTCCAGCGATCTAAACCACCATAGGTCGACCAGTAAATCTAAAAAAATAAAATAGAACGCAACGTATAAAATAATGGCAATAACAATTGTTGCTCCTGCCAGCGCGGGTAACAGTTTCCAGTTGCGCATAAATTCCTCTTCTTATAGATTTGTCGTGTAGTTTGTTTGGTGGTGTCAGTTACTAATACTGCTTATTTAATGATTAATAGATTAACAAACAATTACTTAGACTGTAGATTGGATTACGTTTTTTCGCTACGCTAAAAAATCTAACCCAAACCACATCGTTAAGGTATTACCCCTTAAATAAGCAGTATTGTTGTCAATTACCAATTTTTAGATGGAGCAAAAGGTTATAAAATACTGTTCCGGAGTGCAATAGTGTTAGCTATTTCACTCTAGACAGATACCCGTCATCAATTAGTCGTTGAAAATCTCCTTATTAACAGTTTTCAGCATGTCCTGTTGCACTAAAAAACCAGATAAATTTCAGTTTTAAAATCAGCTAATATTCTACACTTAATACTTGATTACTGCTTTATATCCTTTAGGTCTTATTGCAATACGCGCTTTGATTGCCGTGCATAAAGTCCCATCTGAAAGATAAAAACCGTATTCAAATTCAGGTGTGCTTCGTCCTTTCTGATTTAAATCCTGATGAATTTTATTTTCCTGTTCTTGCGACATGTCAAAACGCAACTCCAGATCTGTTCTTCCTTCAATTTTGAATTCAAGTTGTATGGACTGAACCCAAATGGAATACCCAGGGAAAACTTTCACACACGACATGGCTGCTATTGGGTCTGCGAGACAAGCCTGAAACCCACCAAATAGACTGCCTCCCGTATTGGTGGCAATCCAGCTATGCGGTAATAAAATAGTGATTTGTCGCCAGCAAGGGGATAAATGCAAGACTTTTGGTCTCATTAGCCAAAAGCCTGGATACCATTCAATACGCTGTTTATCTGTTAACCAACTGGCATTCCATATTAAACGACGTAAATTCAAAGCAGACTTTTACTAGCCAGTTCATAAACATCTTTAGACATGTCTGGCGTATTAATTAATCGGTTTAATGCAGATTTCATTAATTTTTGCCGGTTTTCATCGAAACGTTTCCAGTGCGTTAAAGCCGATACCATTCTGGATGCCACCTGAGGGTTAATTCTATTTAAGACAATAATTTGATCGGCTAAAAATTCATAGCCCTGACCATTAGCATGATGAAAATTGATCTGGTTTGCCTGACTAAACGCGCCGATTAAAGAACGTACCCTGTTTGGGTTAGTTAGTTCGAAAGCCGAGTGTTGCATCAATTCTTGAACCACTGAAAAAGTATTCTCTTTACTACTACAAGCTTGTAATGTGAACCATTTATCAATAACCAATGCTTCAGATTGCCATTGATTATAAAAGTTTTGCAGGCAGGTTGGTTTTAGAGAATTATTGCTTTCAACAATCACTGCTAAGGCTGCCATTTGATCGGTCATATTCTTTGCTGTATTGAATTGCTGATCAGCCAGCTCATAATATTCTTCTGTTTCCAATATTCCTAAATAACTTAAACAGAGATTTTTAATCCTTCGGCGACCAATGGCACCCGAATCAAATTGCCCTGATTCATCCTTATGATAACGCTGATAAAGATCCTTAAACTGGTTTTGTAATTGCTCAGCTATTGATGTTTTAACAAATTCACGGGCTTGGTGAATGGCATCAACATCAACTATTTCCATTTGCGAAGCCAAATAATTTTCATCAGGCAAACTGAGCAAAAGAGAAAAATAGGATAAATCATCCCATGATTGTTCAAGTAGTTTTTTAAACGATGCTATTAACACGGGGTTTAATTGCAGGTCTCTTGCTTGTTGTAGATCTTCAATTAAGCCAAAAATTATTTTTAGAGACATTTTTTGACCCGCTTCCCAGCGATTAAAGGTGTCTGAATCGTAACTTAATAAAAAGGCCAGCTGCTCCAGGCTCTGCTGCATTTTTAAAATCACGGGAGCTGAAAAACCCCTTAATATTGAGACAACGGGTTGCTCTTCAAAATTATTAAAAACAAAAGTTTGTTGCGCTTCTTTCAACTCTATAATTTGTTCAGCGATAGGTTCAGTTCCATCTGCCACTAAAAACCCTAGTTTAACGGGTATATGCAGAGGTTCTTTACTGAGTTGTCCTGGCGTAGGAGGACAGCTCTGCTTTAGGGTTAAACTCAAGCTTTTATGCGCCACATCATAGTCTTCAGAAACCTTTAAAATCGGCGTACCAGCCTGTGAATACCAGCGTCTAAAAAGACTTAAGTCTATATCATTAGCTGCCTCCATTGCATTGACAAAATCATCACAGGTTACTGCTTGACCATCATGACGTTTAAAATACAGATCACTGCCTTTTCTAAATCCTTTCTCTCCCACTAAGGTACGAATCATTCTGACGACTTCCGCGCCTTTTTCATACACTGTTAAGGTATAAAAATTATTGATTTCAATATAGGAATCAGGGCGGATAGGATGAGATAAAGGCCCTGCATCTTCGGCAAACTGGCGAGTACGCAGTAATTTAACATCTTCAATGCGCTTAACTGCTTTAGAAGTACGATCACCAGTAAATTCCTGATCTCTGAATACCGTAAAACCCTCTTTCAAACTCAGCTGAAACCAGTCGCGGCAAGTAATTCTGTTGCCGGTCCAGTTATGGAAATATTCATGACCAATTACCCCTTCAATATGCTCATAATCGCTATCGCTTGCTGTATCGGGTCGAGCCAGAACAAATTTAGTATTAAAAATATTCAGCCCTTTATTTTCCATGGCACCCATATTAAAGTGACCGACGGCAACAATCATATACAAATCTAAATCATATTCACGTCCATAAGTTTGCTCATCCCACAACATCGAATTTTTAAGAGATTGCATGGCATGATCACATTTATCAATATCATGTTGTTCTACAAAAATCTGTAACAATATTTCCCGACCAGACATCGTGGTAAATGTGTCTTCAATGCATTCAAGTTGACCTGCCACCAATGCGAACAGATAACAGGGCTTTTTAAACGGATCGTCCCAGCTTACCCAGTGTTGATTATTGTCTAATTCACCACAGTCTATTTTATTTCCATTGGATAACAAAACCGGGTATTTTTCTTTATCGCCTATCAAAGTGGTCTTAAATTGACACATGATATCGGGGCGATCCAGAAAAAATGTGATTTTTCTAAACCCTTGTGCCTCACATTGGGTACAAAGCATGGTATTTGAAAGATAGAGTCCTTCAAGCGCGGTATTGATTTTTGGGTTAATACTATTTTCTAGCCTGAGAATAAAACTACTATTCTGAGGAACATTTTCAATATTCAGTGATTCATCACTTTGTTGATACTGTGTTTTACCCAGTGTTACACCATCAATAGATACATTGTGCAGTTCAAGTTCTTCTCCTGCCAAAACCAAATTCGTCTGTTTTGACTCTGATTCAGGATTTCTGCGCAGAATTATTTTTGAAACGACTTGAGTCAGATTTTCGTCTAAACGAAAAGTCAATTCAACGCTTTCAATTAAAAATTCAGGCAGTGAATAGTCTTTTAGATAAATGGTTTTGGGGTTAGTATCGAGCATATTTATAATTTAGAAAGGGCAATTAAAGATGTTGAATTTTACGTATTATTTATTAGGGCAGATTCCCTAATCTTTATGGAAAAAACACATTAGTGTCAGAATACCAATAGGCTTGCTGGACATTACTATAATCAGCATCTATTAATCTTGTTTTGATGATTGATAAGCAAAAAATGCAACCAGCCCCCAAGCAATTAAAAAAGCCACACCACCCAGTGGGGTAATCATACCTAAGCCTCTAATATTAAAAATAGCTAAGAGATATAAACTGCCAGAAAACAGAACAACACCACTGAACATGAACCACCCAGCCCATCTAAGATGGCATGAATCAGGATTTTTCTGCTGAAAAACTGCAATAAGCCCTAACCCTAGCGCATGCCACATTTGGTAGTCAACGCCTGTTCTATAAACAGCCAGCATATCGGCAGATAAAATCGTTTTCAAGCCATGCGCGCCAAATGCACCCATGGCAACGCCAATAAAACCACAAACAGCACTTAATAATAAAAACATTATTTTTCCTTTAATCGAGGCATGAGTTGGACTAGATTACAGGGTTTGGTACGAGAATCCAGCTGTTGTTTAATTATTTCATCCCAGGCTGTACGACAAGCGCCCGAAGAACCTGGTAAACAAAAAATGTAGGTGCCATTAGCTACGCCAGCGATAGCTCTGGATTGAATAGTTGAAGTTTTTATATCGTTATAAGAAAGCATTCTAAAAACCTCTCCAAAACCATCCAGCACTTTATCTAGCAAGGGCATAACCGCCTCAGGCGTCCCATCCCTACCGGTAACACCAGTCCCCCCTGTAGTCAGGATGGCATGGACATCATTTTCTAGAATCCAGCGAGAAATAACTGCGCGAATATGATACATATCATCTGGTACGATGGTTTTTTCAAAAACCTGATGTCCGCTTTTTTCTACGCGTTCTATCAAGGTTTTTCCTGAAACATCATTCGCACCTGTTCTTGTATCTGAAATGGTTAATAGGGAAATATTTAAGGGTGTTTGTTGTTTTTCTGTTTTCACAATAGGCAATAGGTAAGTTTGGTTGGAAATATTTGAAGATTCATTGCGTTCTTATTTTGGCTAAAATTACTCGTAGGAATTCGCAGGGAATAAGTTCTAAAACTGACGCAGGAGATTAGTTTGTCTTTAACTAACACATGGATGTGTGTGTGGTTAGAATAATGCAAGAACAATTATCGAGGCGTTGTAACAAACTAGGATAGGCTATGAAACTGTGGCTACAACACGAAATACGAACAAAATAATTGAAAAGCTTGAGTGATTGTTAGGCTTTATTACAGGTCAATTGTTCAACTTGTTTCGTGACCTCTTCTAATAGAACGCGCACGGAATAAATTCGGCAACTAGTACCACAACGCGGAAGACCTTCAAAAAGACAAGCAAGTTGTCGAAGTTATTTCATGCACGTTCCAGAATTTACTATATCCTAGCCATTAACTAACAATGTACCTACACCCTGATCGGTAAATATCTCTAATAAAACAGCGTGCTCAACTCTTCCGTCAATAATATGCACACTGGAAACTCCTCCTTTTAATGCATCTGTTGCGCAACGCGTTTTAGGTATCATTCCGCCATTAATAGTGCCATCCGCTATTAAATTCTCAATATCGGCAATCGACAAACCGGTTAGCAATGTATCATCTTTATCTAAAATCCCCGCTGTATTGGTCAGTAGCAGTAGTTTATTCGCTTTTAAAACTTCCGCCACTTTCCCAGCAACCAGATCGGCATTAATGTTGTAAGAAACCCCTTCATCTCCAACACCAATCGGTGCAATAACAGGGATAAAATCACTTTGACAGAGCATATTAACAACAGAAGGATCTATACTGCTAACTTCCCCAACATGACCTAGATCAATTATTTCGGAAACATCAGCTTCTGCGGATGATCGACTTAAATTTATTTTTTTTGCATGAATAAAATCACCATCTTTACCTGTTAAGCCTACTGCTTTTCCTCCATTCATGTTAATCAGGTTAACGATTTCTTTATTAACATGCCCACCTAATACCATTTCTACAATATCCATGGTTTGACTATCTGTCACTCTCATTCCATCAACAAATTGAGTAGGAATATTAAGTCTCTCCAAAAAACTTCCAATTTGCGGACCTCCTCCATGAACCACGATCGGATTGATCCCCACTAATTTCATCAAAACAATATCTCTAGCAAAACTGTGTTTAAGTGCCTCATCTATCATGGCATTTCCACCAAACTTAATCACCACAGTTTTACCCTTAAATTTCTTGATATAAGGTAATGCTTCAATCAGTATGTCGGCTATTTTGTGTGCTTTATTTTTTTTCATTATTGTAGAGATAAAAGATATTCAATACTTCGAGTATTTGTGGAAGATATTCCGTGCACGTTTCTTAGCAACTATAACTACTCGTATCCACTATAAATTTTAGGGAATGCAGGGGGTTCCCATCAATACTGTAGAGTACGCTACGACTGACAAAAAAGACTGCCCACCGTACAAATCCTATCAACCTCACCCTTCAATTCAACGTATAGCAGAACCTACTCAAAGTATATTACAGCCTTTACGCTCAAGAACACCTACTTTTAGCAGACACCTTGTTATGAGAAACTTTACAGTAAAGCATTATTGAGATGAGTCTATTTAGAAGGGTAGATTTAAGCTAGGTTTTACTTCAGTGAACAATAATTTAAACTGAGATTGAATACGTTTTAAAGCTTCATTATTATCTCCTTCAAATCGAAGGACTAATGAAGGCATGGTGTTTGAAGCTCTAACCAAGCCCCAACCGTCATCAAATTCAACCCTTAACCCATCTATATCAATAATTTTTCCATCTTCAAAATGTGCGGCATTACATATTTTTTTCATCAGGAATTGATTTTCTCCTTCGGCTAATTCAATCTTGATTTCGGGAGTACTTACATTTTCAGGAAAGTCCGCGAACACCTCATCACTATTTCGACTATCGGCTGATAAAATTTCTATCAAACGAGAAGCTGAATAGAGCGCATCATCAAAACCAAACCAGCGATCATTAAAAAAAATATGACCACTATATTCACCTGCTAATACTGCCCCCGTTTCTTTTAACTTAGCTTTTATAAAAGAGTATCCCGTTTTTGACATTAATGGCCTGCCTCCATACTTAACGATTTGCTCACCTAAACGTGTTGAACATTTTACATCATAAATAACTTCTGCTCCGGGTTTTGCATCTAATACATGTTTGGCAAAAAGCATCATTAGCCTATCAGGCCAAATAATTTTCCCCTTACAATCAATAATACCTAACCTGTTTCCACTGCCATCAACAGCGATTCCGATATCAGCTTGATGATCAAGAACGGCAGCAGTCAAGTGATTTAAATTTTCTGGAATGCTCGGATCGGGATGGTGGTTAGGAAAACTTCCATCAATCTCACAAAAAATTTCTATTACTTCACAACCTAGGGTTTTAAACAGGATGGGGGCTAATTCTCCTGCCGCACCATTACCACAATCAACAACAATTTTCATAGGTCGAGCAATACGTATATCATCAGAAATGATCCCAATATATTCATTGACGAACATACTGTTTTTTTCTATTGACCCTTCTTTCCCTGTAAGATAATTTTTATCATTAATTCGTTGTTTTAATTGTTTAATTCCATCGCCGACTAAGGATTCACCATTAACAATAATTTTCAAACCATTATAATCGATTGGATTATGACTTCCAGTAATCACAATTCCAGATTTTCCTTCGGTGTGCTGCACAACAAAGTAAACAACAGGCGAAGGAACCAAACCAATATCCAGGACATTAACACCTGTTGAAATAATTCCCTTGGCTAAAGATTCTGCTAAAAGAGGGCTTGAGGTACGTCCATCCATGCCAACTATTATGGTTTTAATGTCTTTTTCTTTGGCATTAGAACCCACTGCACGCCCTATATCAAAGACAATTTCTTTCGTCAAAGTTTTTCCAACTACACCTCTTACATCATAGACACCAAAAGGTTCTGATGATTCTTCATCGATTTCTATTTCAACAGTTTCTGGCCAGGTATTTAATGCAAAAACAGAAGGTTCTGGACTAGGTTTGGATACAGATTGAGGCAAAGAAATCGGTGAACTAGCGAATGATTCAAATTTAGTATTTTTAGCAACGGGTTCGTCTTCAAGTAATTCAACCCCCATAGGTTCATCAAATAAATCATCTAATTCAGGGTCATCATTTAATTTTGGGGTTAATTCATTTTCCTCATTGTTAAGCATACGTTTAAATTGAACAATAGTTGAAATGATGGTTTTCATTTCATCTAAATTAATAGGATAACTTCCTACTGTTCTTCCAGCCAATAGATCCTTGGCTGCCCTTAAAATATTGCCTTGATCCTGTCTGATTAGATAAGTAAGATTCCGATAATTTACAAAAAAAGCTAAGCCAATGATAAGAACCGGAATAAATACAAGGCCTGCAAAAGTGCTTAATGTGGTCAAGCTGGTTGTTTTAGTTGATTTATAGTTTATTTTCCATTGTGTTTTGGCAACGTTAATGGTTGAGAAAGAATCATCGTTGTCTAATAAATCACCCGTTTTAGCAAGGGAAATATTTCCTTGCTTGAGATTAATCAAACCAGAATTAATTTTTTGAATTTTGAAACTAGATTGTAAAAAACCAAAATTCAAACTGGCAAGCACCACACCGATAGGTTTATTTTCTTTTTGTATTACAGCAGTAATAGCGAGGTGTCTATTATTTTTAGACCCTTGAATAAAAGGTGCTTGTGGTTTTTTTAAAGTTTCCTGCACCATCATAAGGTCAGCATTGCCCATATGGGGAACACTGGAGGTATCTAATTCGCTAACACTGGCTTGTAATATCCGAATTTTCATAACCCCTGGCAGAAACTGTTCCAAGATGATCGCCGTTTTTTCCATTAACTCAGGGTCATTACTTTCAGTCGCAGCAATTACTTCCGGAATTGCAGCCATATTTGAAACAGTTTGTTGCAAGATATGTACCTGCGATGAAATACTAACCGAAATTCCTTTGGCAATGCCTTCTATGGATTGTTTATGCGCCTTATTAACATCATAAAGCGTAACCCAATAAGTACCGCCACCCGCAATCAGTACCATAGCAATTGAGACTGCTGCTAATATGTTGAAAAAGCGATTCACTGTTTTTCTCCCACTCTTACCACCTTAGTTACGGCCAGTATGACCAAAGCCACCTGTTCCACGCTGACTTTCATCAAATTCAGTAACCTGTTCAAATTCCACCTGCAAAACAGGAACAAAAACCAGCTGTGCAATACGTTCAGCAATTTCTAGCTTGAATGGTGTCTTACTTCTATTCCAACAAGAAACAAAAACCTGGCCTTGATAATCAGAATCAATTAGACCAACCAAGTTTCCTAAGACTATACCGTGTTTATGACCTAGTCCTGAACGAGGGAGAAGAACAGCAGCTATTTGTTTATCGGCTATATGTATTGCAAGCCCAGTAGGTATTAGCTGCGTTTCACCAGGCTGCAGAATAATATTCTCCTCAAGACAGGCTCGTAGATCTAGTCCTGCTGCTCCTTCTGTAGCATAGGCAGGAAAAGGAATTTCGTTTCCCAAACGCTCATCCAATATTTTAAGCTGTATTTTTTTCATTCATTCTCTCTACGATTAATAACAATAGCTGTTCTGCTAATTGTATTTTGTCTGTCATCTCAAGCTGCTTACCTCCGTGTTGCCAAAAAACATGGAGTGCATTTTCATCCTTATCAAATCCACCTTGTTCTTTGCCAACCCAATTAGCAGCAATCATATCTAATTTTTTTTCTGTTAGTTTATTCTGTGCATATTGCTGAAGATTTTCTGTTTCTGCTGCAAATCCTACAACAAAACCTGGCCTTTTGGTTAATACAGCCACATCCGCTATTATATCTTTAGTTTTTTTAAATTTAATTTCTTGCTGTTCATTTTGTTTTTTTATTTTGTGCTGACTCAAGTCGGCAGGACTATAGTCAGCAACCGCAGCAGCGCCAATATAAATATCATATTTACTGGCTATAGATAAAACCTGATGATGCATTTGTTCTGCAGTCTCTACGTTTATTGTTTCAAAACATTTAACTGCTTTTATATAGACTGGGCCGCTAACTAATGTAACAGTTGCACCCAAGCTTGTTGCAACCTTAGCTAAAGCATAGCCCATTTTTCCAGAACTGCGGTTAGTAACATATCGAACCGGATCCAAGGGTTCGCGGGTTGGCCCTGCAGTAATTAAAATTTTCAAACCTTTTAAAGGCGAGTTATGGGACTCTTCTCGGATCAATCTCTCGCAGATATTGGTAACTTCTGATAATCGACCAAAACCGGTTTCTCCACAAGCCTGATCGCCACATTCAGGACCAATAAACTGCACGCCATGAGACTTCAAACGTTGGACATTTTCTTGCGTTACAGTTTTACTCCACATTGCTTGATTCATAGCGGGTGCAATATAGACCGGACAAGTAGCCGCTAAATAAACAGTAGAAAGTAAATCATCAGCAAAACCATGGCTTAATTTTGCCATTATATGCGCTGTAGCGGGCGCAATCAGCAATATATCAGCCCATCGAGCAAGATTAATATGCCCCATCGCATTTTCTTCTTCTGCATCCAGCAATTCTGTAGCAACGGGTTTACCAGTCAGTGCTTGAAAAGTTAAAGGCGAAATAAATTGCATGGCCGAGTGGGTCATGATGACTCTGACTTCTATCTGCTCTTTACGTAACAAGCGGACTAATTCCGCTATTTTATAAGCAGCAATACCACCACAAATACCTAACAATATTTTTTTAATAATCTATTAATCCTGCTTTTTATATCTGAAAATATATTTTTTCTAAGATTAGTCTTCGAAATTTCCATCATAAATACTGGAAATAACAGTTTTATTTAAATTATATCGCACAGTTACCGTTCGGAATTTCTAACGGTCGGTTTTTGCCGATAGACCGAGTTGCTGAAACAGTTGCGTAGCTCGCTATGCACCTGTTTCAGCGCCTTGCTATATAAATTCCCCAGCCATGACCGCGCGAAGTATAAGAACAAACAATAATCCTCTGCCCATTTTCGAACTTATTCCATACAAGTAGGCTACGTGGCATTAATTTAACAAAAATAAGACCTGAAAATAAGGAACTATTCACTGATACTATTGCTAAAATTGAGAGCAATTCGACAAAATTACATTACTAATTATGCCTAAACAGCTCGAAACCCACCACTTTGAATACTTGATATTGTATCAATTTTAGTCATTATTCCAAAATTAACAGCTTACTAATCTTTCAATACCTAAAGATTGAATTCTATTAAGAATACTAAGAAACTTGTCCTAGAATAGAAAATTTAAAAAACAATCAACTTTAGTTTGATGAATATTGTAGAGCGGACTTTATTAGTACGCAAAACTTAACTCTGAAAAACAAAAATAGGTTTTTTATAATCATATGACAAATGATACAAATTCCTCTATGCTTTGTCTTTTATAAAAGAATAAGGTTGCATGTTATGTCGATTAAGGATTGGCCAGCAAATGAACGACCTCGTGAAAAATTATTGGACAAAGGAGCTGGGGCTTTAACAGACGCAGAATTATTAGCCATTTTCCTAAGAACAGGAATTGCTGGTAAAACGGCTGTTGATCTTGCTAGAGATTTATTAAATGAATTTGGTTCTCTTCAAGCTTTGCTGAATGCTGATCAAAGCCGATTTTGCCAAGGTAAAGGACTGGGAAATGCAAAATATGCTCAACTTCAAGCAGTTCTTGAAATGGCTAAACGTCATTTTACAGAAATATTGCAAAGAGGAGATGCTTTAACCAGTCCGCAAACTACACGCGCTTATTTAAGTGCTCATCTTCGCGGCTATAGCTATGAAGTTTTTGGCTGTTTATTTCTAGATAATCAGAATCGAACCATACAGTTTGAGGAATTATTCAGAGGTACAATTGATGGAACCAGTGTTTACCCCAGAGAAGTGGCAAAAAGGGCATTATTTCATAATGCGGCTTCGGTGATTTTCGCCCATAATCATCCATCAGGTATTAATGAGCCAAGTCAGGCGGATATACATATAACCGAAAAACTCAAACAGACGCTAGCGTTGTTCGATATTCGTGTTTTAGATCATTTTATTGTTGGGGACGGTCAGCTCTATTCATTTGCAGAGCATGGACTTTTGTAAAGTCTTTAATTGAGAGTCTTACTAAGGATAAAACATTCGAGAATAAAAATCAGGATTTCACAATAATTCCGCCCCGAATTTAGCGACTACACTAAAAATAAAAATAAACTTGTTAAAAAAGTCACAAAAAACCTGTTAATAAATCACATAGAAATCGTATTTTTTTTTGTATGATTAACCGAGCTTTCAGATTGAAGGCTCATATTACACAACACGACACGACAGAAGAGGAATGGGTACAGGGACGTTTTTTTAAGCTTATCTTCTAAGCTTAAATCTAAAAACACCACTAATTCGTCACTAAAAGTCTGATTGCATCAAGACGTAACTGAGCTTGGTTGATTTTTTCGTGTGATAACATCACCCTGTCTTTCAGTTGTCCAATTTCCTCATCCTTAATACTTGGGTTAATCTTTTTCAATCCCACTAAACGCCTGATCTCAGCAGTTAATCTAGCCAGCATATCTTTTGTACTCTCTGCTATTAATACCTGCATTTGGAGACTGGCAGAAGTTTCTGCTGTTTTAATCAGACTATTAATTAGACTTCGCTGATTATCCAAAAAATGTACAATCTGTACCTTATCGAACTTATCAGCAGTTTCCATTATACTTTCGTGACTGATTAACTTACTAACATCTTCGTTATTCTGATTGATCAGTATTCTAAGCGGCGTATGAGGCAAAAATCGTCCTAATTGTAATTCCGCAGGTGCACTGCATTCCACAACAAACAGCATTTCAAGTAAAAATTGGCCTGATTCAAGCAGTGGATGATTAATCACACTTAAAGAAGAATTTCCGGTTTCACTGGATAAAACAAGATCCATAGCGGCCAGAACCATAGGATGCTCTTGGGTTATAAAATGCATATCTTCACGAGCTAAACCAATTTCTCGATTAACTGTCACAGTCACCCCATCAGCAGGCACCATGGGAAAATATGAGATCCGTAGATTTTCACTGGGTCTAAGAATATGACAATCTATGGAATGAAATTCAACGTCTACGCCGTAACAATCAAATAGTGATTCCATATAAGGCCATAATGAGCCTTGCTGATCAATTATTTTCAGTTGCTTTATCAGTTCCTGTGCTGGCTCTTGTCTACAGGAGTTCAATTCTAATAATTGATCACGTCCTTGATGCATTTCCTGCTCTATTTTTTTATTTAAATCTTGTGTTTTATCAATAAAGGCATCAACAGATTGCGAATTACCCTGAGCAGATAATTCAGTTATATCCTTTGCTAATTCAATTGCCACCTGACCCGCCGCTGAACTATTCTTTTGGAATGCATTAAAACCTTCTTCATACCAGCGATATAAAACATGTTGTGCTGTATTCAATATATAAGGTATATGAATCTGAATAACATGTTTCTGGCCTATTCTATCCAATCGTCCTATACGTTGTTGCAATAAATCTGGATTGGTCGGTAAATCAAACAGGATCAAATGATGAACAAATTGGAAATTTCGTCCTTCACTACCTATTTCTGAACAAATCAGCAAGGGAACTGAACTTTCTTCATCTGAGAAATAAGCAGCCGCTCTATCTCTTTCAACAATACTCATTCCTTCATGGAACAATGCGGAAACTACTCCTTTACGTTTTAAGTTATTTCCTAATTGAATCACAGTCTCTGCATGCTTACAAATGAGCAAAGCTTTTTCTCCTGAACCTTGTAATTCGCTTAACTTTTCCAGTAGCCAGACAAAATAAAGTTCATCTTGTTGTTGTACTGATGCCCCCTCTCCTCTCAAAGGATAGCCATAACTCTCTCTCGGTGGAAATCCCTTGACTGTATGCCGAGAATTTCTAAATAAAATTCGCCCCGTTCCATGATGATCTAATAATAAATCAATCAACTCTTGTCTGACCCCTACTGATTTTTCAGGATCATTGACTTTACCCAGCAAATCATTAGTATTTTCTGATTTAAATAGTGCCTTTAGCTCTTGTTGCCTGGCTGTTGAGATTATATCGCCTGAAATCAATAACTTTGCTGCATCAGCTATCGGCTTAAATACGGCCTCTTCAGCTAAAAATTGATCCAATTGATAAAACCGATCAGGATCTAATAATCTTAACCGAGCAAAGTGACTTTCTTTTCCTAATTGCTCAGGTGTTGCTGTTAATAAGATCAACCCAGGAACATTGATTGCCAATTGTTCTACGAAAAAATAATCAGCGCTAGGAGCCTGCTCACTCCATTGCAAATGATGGGCCTCATCAACTACCAGAAAGTCCCATCCCGCCTGAACAGCCTGCTGTTGGCGCTGCGTATTTTCCGAAAAAAACTGCTGCGAGCAAAGCACGAGTTGCTCGGTTAGAAAGGGATTATTTTCATTGATAGCCAAACATCTTTCTTCATCAAAAACACTAAAGCTCAAATTAAAACGTCTGAGCATTTCCACCAGCCATTGATGCAATAAACTTTCGGGTACGATAATCAATAGGCGTTGACTTAAACCATTAATCAAACGATGTTGCAGAATCAATCCTGCTTCAATGGTTTTACCCAGGCCCACTTCATCAGCTAACATCACTCTGGGTACAGAACGACTTGCCGCTTCATGGGCTATATATAATTGATGCGCAATTAAAGAGACTCTTGCTCCTTGCAAACCTTTTACTGCTGACTTTTGGTGTCGTACTTTTCTTTGCCAGGTTTCATAGCGTAATGAAAACCATGCCGATGGATCTATCTGCCCAGTAAACAAACGATCTTGCGGTTTGTTAAATTGAATATGATGATTTAAATCTATTTCTTCCAGAAAAACTTCTTCTGCTGATTGATTAACCCCTTTATAAGTAATCAAATCATTTTTTTCTATGACTTCTAAAACTTTTAGTTTTAAATTTTCCGTGGATTCTATTTCATCTCCCACTACAAATAGGGCGCGTGTCAAAGGAGCATTGTCTATAGCGTAAACTCGCTTAACACCGGTAGCAAAAAAAAGTACGGATACTCGATTAAAACTTGCTTCTAAAATTAGCCCCAGTCCTAATTCTGATTCAGTATTACTAATCCAGCGCTGACCTGGAACAAAATTTTTCATATAAATTTATTGAGAGTGTAAAAAATCAAATGAGTGATGTTTTTAAATAGGGAAAGCGTTTGAAATTGGGTGACTGTACTATAAATATAAACTAGTTATACTTCGCGCGGTCACGGTTGCGGAATTTATAGCGAGTTGGTTTTTGTCGATAGCAAGGCGCTGAAACGGGCGCATAGCAAGCTACACAACTGCTTCAGCAACGCAGTCTATCGGCAAAAACTGACCACTAGAAATCCGCAACCGTGACCGTACGAAGTATAGAACGTAGAAAGCGCTCTTAATAAGTTGCTTAAGAGAATTTCTGAACAAATAAAATTTTGTACTGTATCGTAAAATTGATCTTATATACCATTCATTTTCTACAGTCACTGTTTTTTGTAGAACGGACAATATTTGCCAGTCTATCAACACGAATTTTGATGAACATATTAGCTTTTTTCCGACCTATATTTTGACAACAGGCAACATTTTTCTGAATAAAAAAATCACTTAGAAATTGGCAAAATACCGACTGATTCACGTAACTCCTGCATAAAGGGCTTACTAATTGCACGAGCTTTAACCGCTCCTTCTTGTAACTGTTCTTCAATATGTTCAGGCGCCTCCATCAATGCATGGTAACGTTCCCTTGCCAGAGAGATCTCTTCATTAATTTTCTCAAACAATACTTTTTTCATTTCTCCCCAAGCGATTCCTTCTACATAAAGTTGACGAATATTTTCTACTTCAGATTCATTTGCAAAGGCTTTATAAATACCAAATAGAGTACAACCCTTTGGATCTTTCGGCTCACCTGGTTCCAAAGAATTAGTTTTGATTTTATTGATTAATTTCCTGAATTTCTTTTCAGTTTCGAATAGTGGAATAGTATTGTTATAACTTTTACTCATTTTCCGACCATCTAAGCCTAAAATAGTCGCTGAATTATCACCAACAACCGCTTCAGGGATTGCAAAATGCTCTCCATAAGTATGATTAAAACGTGATGCTATATCTCTTGCCATTTCTATATGTTGAATCTGATCTTTTCCCACAGGCACTTTCGTAGCATTAAACATCAATATATCTGCCGCCATTAAAACAGGATAGCTAAATAACCCCATAGTAATGCCTTTATCCGCATCATTCCCTTCTGCCTGTTCATTTTCTGCAACAGCAGCTTTGTATGCATGCGCTCTATTCATCAATCCTTTTGCTGTCATACAACATAACATCCAGCTGAGCTCCATTATTTCTGGCACATCTGATTGTCTGTAAAAAACAGCATTAGATGTGTCCAGACCTAAAGCCAACCAAGTCGCTGCAATTTCTCGGCTAGATTGCCTGACTCTTTCCGGGTTATGACATTTTATAAGTGCATGGTAATCTGCCAGAAAATAAAAAGGTTTAACATTCTCATCTTTACTCGCTTCAATTGCAGGACGTATTGCCCCAGCATAATTACCTAAATGAGGCGTACCTGTTGTGGTTATTCCAGTAAGAACAATCTCTTTTTTCATTTATACCCATCCAGAAATGGCAGTGGTTTGTTATCAAAGCCGATAGATTCTACAGAAAAATAACCAATCAGTCAGTTTTTTGCTTATCCTGACAGCAATATAGAAACTATTTCACAAAATAAATATAAATCATGCACATTATTTGATTTTTTTTAGTACACTTCTATTATTAGTTAGAGACACGATATTATTTCTAATAATCTGTAAATTGGTTTTATCAGCCTATAAGATCTCCTTATACTATATAAATCTCAATAATGGATCATCTGATACAGTAACAATGTTTCGTGTCTATACTTTAAGGTTATTGCGCTTATTAACCTGCTATTATTACAAGAGGAAATTACATGCTGGAATATGATGAAAAACGTGACTATATTCGAATGGATGTAGACTGCGACATTACTTACAAAATGGCTGATTCAGATTTGGTAAAGAAGGGGCAATGCACCTCTTTAAGTGGTGCTGGTGTATCATTTATTGCCGAATGTGCTTATGATTCAGGACTAGCGATGGAAGTTAATGTTTTACCTAAAAATTCCGTCACCCCACCAATGACGGCCTTTATTGAAGTTGTTAGAAGTTCAAAATTAGAGGATGGATCTTTTGAAATTGCAGCAACCATTAAAAGCCTTAAATAATATACTGCTGTGTTAAATCTATGTATGCAATTACTAAAGAAATCTACTTCTGCTATGGTCATCGTTTAATGAATCACAATGGCAAATGCAAAAACCTGCACGGTCATAGTGTTAAAGCCTCAGTGACCATAAAACAGGAGCAACTAGATTCGCAGGGTATGGTTTGTGATTTCTCTGATGTTAAAAGCACTGTAGAATCTTATATTGATCAACATCTGGATCATAATTTTATATTACATAAAGATGATCCCATTATTCCAATGTTAGAACAACAAAATGAGCGTTTCATGGCTATTAACGAACACCCTACCGCTGAAGTATTAAGTAAAATGATTTTCCAACATTTAAAAAAAGAAGGCTTAAATGTTGATCAGGTTGTACTTTGGGAAACAGCAAGCGCTAATGCCTGCTACCGAGAAGATTAATACAAATTATGAGCCTAGTACATCCTGTTAATACCTCAATTTGTTTAGAAAAGCTATGTGAATCCAATTTCCAAAAGCTTTTCTCTCTAATTCCTAACCTATGTTCATTTCAAAAGCATGCTACCGGTGAAACTACAAACAAACCTGCTCTCTATTTAAAAGTTATTGATCGCACCCAACACACATTAACGGTAGAGTTAAGTCACTGTTTCAATAAAAATCAAGATAAGTTTATGGAGCCAGCAGTTAAAATACGAATTTATTTAGATGCAAATCTAGCAGAAGTACTAAAGGATCACAAAAGAACTGATGTCTCTAAAGTTTACCCTGATCCAGGTAAAACTTTAGAAATTATGGATTACAAATGGAAATTAAACTATTTCCTACAAAAATGGCTAGACCACTGCCTACAAAAAAATTACATATTTCGAAACACAGGGATGTGTTGAGTGTCGGTTTTGTCAGGAATATTTAACCGACCGAAACACAGGGATGTGTTGAGTGTCGGTTTTGTCTGGAACATTAACTAAAAAAAAATAGACAGAAATACGTAGCTTAGTGAACAGGGAATTATTTCTATCCAGACAATATCTCAAGAAAATCAATCTATTATTGTAGAGCAGACTTTAGTCCGCTACTCAATTAATATTGAATCAATAGCGGACTGAAGTCCCCTCTACATTTCTCTCAAAATCTAAACTCAAGCAGTAAAAGGATTCTCTAGAATAATAGTTTCCTCTCTATCCGGCCCCGTCGATAAAATCGAAATTTTTACCTGCATCAATTGTTCTATACGTTTAATATAATTTTTTGCATTTTCAGGAAGCCGATCAATTTCAGTGATACCTGCGGTCGTTTCAGTCCATCCAGGCATTTCTTCAATATCCGCTACACATAACTCATACTGATCTGCTCCTAGTGGAGCTGTTTCAACCTCAACCCCATTAATTTTATAAGCAACGCAAATTCCAATTTTATCCAGACCATCAAGTACATCCAACTTGGTTAAGCAGATACCTGAAAGACTATTCATCTGAACCGATTTTCTCATAGATACTGCATCAAACCAGCCTGTTCTACGTTTTCTACCGGTTGTAGCACCAAACTCATGGCCTTTTACACCTAGATGCTCACCATATTCGTCATCCAATTCAGTAGGAAATGGGCCATTACCAACCCGTGTTGAATAGGCCTTGGTAATACCTAGAACATAATCAAGATCCAGAGGGCCAATCCCTGTACCCGTAGCAGCCCCACCAGCCGTTGTACTGGATGAAGTTACATAAGGAAAGGTACCATGATCTATATCTAACAAAGCCCCTTGAGCGCCTTCAAAAAGTATATTTTTACCGGACTTTTGATAAGCATATAACTCTTCGGCAACATCAGTTAACATTGGCTTGACCTGTTCAGCCAATGCTAAAGTAGCTTCAAGCATAACTTTAAAATCAAGCGCTTCTGTTTTGTAGTAATTAGTTAACATAAAATTATGGTAATCAACTAATTCTTCTAAATGTTTTGAGAACTTTTCAGTGTTAAGCAAATCGCCTGCACGGATGCCTCTTCTTGCAACTTTATCTTCATAGGCAGGACCAATTCCACGGCCTGTCGTTCCTATGGCCTTATTTCCTCTGGCAATTTCTCTGGCCTTGTCTATCGCAATATGAATAGGCAATATAAGCGCACAAGCTTCGCTTATTCTCAACCGGTTTCTGACAGAAATTCCGGCTTTTTCCAGAGATTCCACTTCTTCCAGCAAAGCCTCAAGTGACAAAACCACGCCATTGCCGATCAAACATTGTACCCCTTCCCTTAAAACGCCCGAGGGAATTAGATGCAATATGGTTGTTTTACCGTTTATAACTAAAGTATGGCCTGCATTATGTCCCCCCTGAAAACGGACTACTGCATCAGCCTGTTCAGTCAACAAATCAACTAATTTCCCTTTACCTTCGTCACCCCATTGAGTTCCGATGACTACTACATTTTTGCCCATGATTATCTCAATTTAAACTAAAGGGTTTACAACCCAATTCTGATTTACTTTTTCTAAAATATCTGTACAAGATAACTGTTCAATTTCATTTGAATGCCCTGGCAGTTGTTGAATTACAGCTATTCCTTTTGCTCTCAAATCTCTGACTTTTTCTACAAGTGAAGCGTCACCAATGAATGGCGCATAAACCAATTGCTTTTGTTCTTCTGTTTTTTGGCAAAGTGCTGCTAACAATCTAAGGTCAGAACTAAATCCTGTTGCTGCACGTGCCCTACCAAAAAATTCACCGATATTATCATAACGCCCACCTCGCGCAATTTCTCTACCTACTTCAGGTATAAACGATGCAAAAACTACGCCTGTATGATAATGGTAGCCACGTAATTCTGATAAATCAAAACTAACAGGTAGGGAAGGGTAATGAACACTGAGTTTCTTTGCAATGGCATGTAATTCATTCAAAGCCTGAGTTACCGCTTCATTGGTATTGGCTAAAATTTCTGTTGCCTTGTTTAAAATTTCTATTCCACCATTCAAGGTCGGTAGTAAAGTAAAAATAACTTTAAATTTTTCATCTACTTTATAACCAGCGAGCAAATCATTTAATTCAGTTCTGGCTTTACGCTGCAAAACATCAAATAATTCTGCTTCCTGGTTTTTACTTAATCCAGCTTGTTCAGACAATGCTCGATAAATACCGACATGACCCAGATCTAAATGTACATTTTGCAGCCCAGTAACTGCTAGCATTTCTAGCATTAATCTGATAACTTCCAAGTCACTATCAATACCGCTATGCCCGTATATTTCTGCCCCAATCTGCATGGGACTCCTGGTTTTTTCCAGTGTATCACCCAGAGTTCTTAATGTTGTACCCACATAACAGAGACGAGTCGGCCGATCATGATCAAGATGATGCGCATCGATTCGAGCGACTAAAGGGGTCATATCTGCACGAATTCCGAGCATTTCACCCGAAACTTGATCGGTCAATTTAAATGTTTGAAGATCCAGATCATGCCCAGACCCTATTAACAGAGAATCCAGAAAATCTACCAAAGGAGGTATCACTAGATCGTAGCCCCAACAAGAAAACACATCAAGTAATTGTCTGCGCAGGGATTCTAAATGTCTGGCATCATCTGGCAATACTTCTTCTATACCTTGAGGTAAAAGCCAAGAGTTAGTTTTATGCATATTTCATAGGTTCATTCACACAAAACGCCCCAATAAAGGAGCGTTTTATTTTTTTAAAATGTTTAAGGAAAAAGTTTATTTCTGACTTTTAAAATATTTAAAAAATTCAGAATCAGGCTCTAAAACTAACATATCACCTTTATTGGTAAAAGTTTTCTTGTAAGCATTCATACTTCGATAAAAAGTAAAAAACTCTATATCTTGCCCATAAGTCCTAGCATAAATATCTGCTGCAACCGCATCGCCATTACCTCGAAGTATTTCAGCATCTCTAAAAGCATTCGCCAAAATAATTTCACGTTGCTTATCGGCATCAGCACGAATTCTTTCAGCGGCTTCTTTACCTTGTGAACGAAATTCTCTAGCGACTCTTTCACGTTCCGCTTCCATTCTTCTATAAACTGATGAACTTACATCACTGGGCAAATCAATACGCTTGACTTGAACATCAACAATTTCAATCCCCAGTTTAAAGGCAATGGGAGAGGCAAGTGTAATCAATGCAGTTCGAATTGCAGTTCGATCACTTGAAACCAGCTGCTTGATATCACGTTTACTAAATTCACTACGAAAAGCATCTTTAATAATTTGATCCAATCGATCGTTTGCTCGCCTTACATCACCAGCAACTGCTGTATAAAAGGTTTTTACATCAGCAATCTTCCATTTAACAAAAGAATCAACAATTACATTTTTCTTTTCAGAAGTTAAAAACCGTTCTGGCTTAGAGTCCATGGTCAAAATACGATCATCAAATTTTTTAACGTTATTGATAAAAGGCATTTTAAAATACAAACCTGGTTTGAAATCTGAAGCAATAACTTCCCCTAATTGAAATTTGATTGCCCTTTCTGTTTCAGAAACAGTAAAGACCATCGAAGATATCAAAAAGAACCCTAAACCCAGTATTACAAAAATTTTATTCTGTCCCATCTCAACGTCCTCTAAAGTCACGGCCTCGACTTGAGGTACGTGCATTGTTATTTACTATTCGCGTTTTTTGAGGACGCGTCCTTGAAAGGGTCGAATTTGAACTGGTTTCTGATCCAGATGTCGAGGCTCTATTACCTAATTTATCCAAAGGTAGATAAAGTAAATTATTGCCGCCTTTAACATCAACCATTACCGTAGTGGTCTTGCTTAGTACCTGCTCCATCGATTCCAGATACATTCTTTGTCTGGTAATTTCAGGCGCTTTCTTATACTCTGTGTAGAGTTGATCAAAACGACTCACTTCACCATTTGCTTGTGCTATAACTCGTTCTTTATAAGCTTCAGCTTCCTGAATTTTTCTGGATGCGGCACCACGGGCAACAGGAACAACTTCATTTGAGTAAGCTTCGGCTTCATTAATCAAGCGTTGCTCATCTTCACGGGCTTTAATTGCATCTTCAAAAGCACCTTGCACTTGCTCCGGTGGTTGAGCATCTTGCAAATTCACGGTGGTAATTATTACACCTGAATTATAAGCGTCCATCACTTTTTGAATTTCAGTTTCAATTTCAGCAACAATTTCGCTACGTCCTTCAGTTAAAACAAAATCCATTGTACTGTGACCAATCACACCACGTAATGCACCTTCCGTAACTTGCTTTAATGTAGCCCCTGGGTTTAATACGTTAAAAATAAAATCTTCTGCATTTTTAACCTTATATTGTACCGCCAATCGTACATCAACAATATTCTCGTCCTTTGTCAGCATCAATGCTTCTCTAGGAACAGAACCTGCTCCCTGTCGACCTCCCGAACGATAACCCACTTCAATTACCTGTACATCTTGAACATTAACCATTTCAACTTTCTCAATTGGAACAGGTAAATGCCAATTCAATCCAGGCTCTGAGGTTTCTGAGTAGGCTCCAAAGCGAGTCTCTACACCTTGTGTTCCTTCCTCAACAATATAAAAGCCACTTAACATCCACAATACTAGCGCTCCACCCACAAGAATCATTAGACTTTTCATGGATTTTTGTTGAGGCTCATTGTCATTGCCTCCACCACCAAAAATACCGCTCAATTTTTCCTGGAATGAACGAATCACTTCGTCCAAATCAGGAGGACCGTTTTCATTTTTACGACCACTCCACGGGTCTTTTTTATCGCCACCGGGCTCATTCCAGGACATCTACTGCTCTCCAAATTGGATTTAAATTTTTCAGTTTTTCTAAAATGGCTAACTAGCCAAACTGGACTATTCTATCGTAGTTTAATAATCTACGGATAATTAAATTTTTACATAAAATTCATAATTAAATTTATCTGTTGCGTTACGGTCACGAGATTAATATCAAGTTGAATTGTTGACCACAAAATGCTAATTGGTCATCTAGTTAACCATAGGTTTATTTCAGCAACTGCATTGGAGGCATAAATCAAACCCTAAAAGTCTGTGACCGCGCGAGGCATAGCAATTACTAAATTTCTACTTCTTCAACTTTGATACTCTTCAAAAGACCTAAATGTTTTTTATCAATTTCAATTGATAACTCCCAACCGCCCAAATCATTAACCTTTTCATCAATTATTTTTGCATAATTAAAAAGACTTGCTCTTACACTTCCTTGATTCGGTTGTATATAACATTTTCGCCGCACTTTTGTACTAGAAAAAATCTCAGACAGAGCCTGGAACAATAATTCTGTCCCTCTTCCTGTGACTGCAGACATCCATACTCTTATTGGTTTCCCGCTATCATCACGATCAATATGGGGTTCAACATTTTCTAGCAAATCAATTTTATTAAACACCTGCAACTGTAAAATTCCATCAGCTTCTATATGCTCTAAAACTTGATTAACTTGAAAAATCGTATCATCCCTGTCATCTGCATTTGCATCAATCACATGCAGTAACAAATCAGCTTCGCTTGCTTCTTGTAATGTCGACCGAAACGCCGCCACCAGCTCATGAGGTAAATGACGAATAAAGCCAACAGTATCCGCAAGGACTATATTTGTACCATTATTAAGTGAACAATTCCTTAAGGTAGGATCTAAGGTAGCAAATAATTGATCAGCCACATAAATATCTGCTCCTGTTAAGCGGTTAAATAGTGTTGACTTACCTGCATTGGTATAACCCACCAGAGAAACAGAAGAAATTTCTGATTTTTTTCTTTTACTTCTGCCTTGGCTACGTTGTTTCCCCACTTTTTCCAAACGTCGTTGAATCAGTTTGATACGATTGCTCAATAGCCTCCTATCTGTTTCAAGCTGTGTTTCACCAGGGCCACGCATGCCAATCCCACCTTTTTGACGTTCAAGATGAGTCCACCCACGAATTAATCGAGTAGATAAGTGCTTGAGTTGCGCCAATTCCACTTGCAGCTTTCCTTCAAATGTTTGAGCACGCAAAGCAAAGATATCAAGAATCAGACCATTTCTATCAACCACACGAACTTCTAAGGCCTGTTCCAGATTTCTTTCTTGGCTAGGGGATAGAGAATGATTGACTAAGACGATATCGGCTTGATGAAGCGCTATTTCAGATTTGATTTCTTCGAGCTTACCTGTGCCAACAAAATACTTTGGATCAGGACGATGCCGACTACCTGTAATAACATGAACAGGCTCTGCACCAGCAGATTTTGCCAATTCTTTCAATTCGAACAAATCCTCTTGATCTATTCTCATAGTAAGATGAACAAGGATTGCCCGTTCACCCGATTCTGGACGATCAAACAAAAAGATACCTCTGTGTCATGAATTATTTCTCAAAAACGTCGCTCTCTCGTACCAATTTAATTGACTTTCCTGGCACTATAGTTGAAATAGCATGTTTATAAACCATTTGATTGACAGTGTTTTTTAACATAATCACGTACTGATCAAATGAATCTATTCGTCCTTGTAGTTTTATACCATTAACCAGGAAAATTGAGACAGGTGTATGTTCTTTTCTTAAGGTATTAAGAAAATTATCCTGTAAATTTTGACTTTTAGACATCCGGTTTCTCCTTATTATTCTTATTTCCGTTAGTATTTTATTTCTTAATTCCATTTAGTTATTTAGGAATAAAATAAATAAATTGTATTTATTTTCCATTCCTTACGAAGTTTAAATTTGAATAGGCTCAGTAATAGGTCTTAAATAACTTCGAAAGCCGACCTTTATTAAAACATAAAAACCGTAAAGATCTACAAATCTTTGACTCCATTTTTAAATGCTACGTTAATTCCTTTTTTCATTCTGGTAACAGATATTAGGGACAAAACATTCAAATTCAAGTTCCTTGCTTTAAATAAAACCCAAAAGAAATTTGACTATTGTTTATCACTTTCGGATTATTGGAACCGTTAAAAACTTTGCAGCTCTTCTAAACGCCCTATTTCGATCAAAGGTCGCGTCTTTCTCGAACGCAGTTGTCTGGCGCTTTAACTGTTTTGTATTTTGATTAGTTGCAAATGCATTTTCTTCTTTTGCTCGAATACTACGTTCTCTTTGCGCTGTTATTTCAGCCTGCAATTTTATTTCTCGTCTAGCATTCACCTGATCATTTAGCGTAGCAACAACTGCTTTCTGCTGATCAACACTAACGTCAAATTTTTTCTTAAAAATACTTCCATGTGCTTGACATGCTGTATCTTGGTAACTAATTTTACCATTTATTTTACACTTAAACATTTCCGCATACGCAGGCGAAATAAATAATGCGAAAATTAGTACTTTAATGATCTTCATTATTACCTCATTTCTCTAACCGCGAAATCACTTATTTCTAGAGTCAAAAAATCGGCTCAACCCTACTATTAACCGCTTCACTTTCGCCCAATTTCGAATGCAAACTGTAAACACTCAGTTTTATCCATCAATCTACTGAGTAGATTCACTCAAATAAATACAACAAAAATGGAAAAAGTCTTACCCATGCTTTTCTACACCAACATTTTTTTTCTTACTCATATAAAATAAGCAACCCAAAACACAAGCAATAAAAAAACCAGCAATATATTGAACATTCCCTACAATATCAGCAGGCTTATCTTCATCTGGAAAATTAAACTTGGTAAGAACACCCAAACCTGAATCATTAACGTCTATTGTAATTGATTTAGAATTCAACCCAGACAATTGAACTTCCCCCCCATCAAAGGATTTGTAATTTTTAGACCTTAATTCAACAAAATTTGGGTAGAGTGGCGTTGTTGAGAATTGAGCATTCGCTCCAATCGCTTTAGCAAGTTCTTTTTCAATTTCTCGCGCAGATTTCCCGTCCGTCTTTATTTCAATTGGCGCGTTATTATCAAACGTTACTTTGATAAATCCACCCGCTGTTTTTTGCTCAATTCCTGAAGAAAAACCATCCACATATTCAACTGCCGAAGAATAGACAAAATCAATAGCAACTCGAACAGATACAGATTTAAAACTCTTGCCAGGAATACTGTATTGCAATTCTTGATTAGTATAATCTCTCACAGTAACATGCGCCAAATTAAAACCCGCTTTATTACTGACCAAAATTTCAGCTTTATCTTTGCCACTTTTTGCAATAGCCCCTCTATCATGTGGTGACTGTATAGCAACACCTGCATTAATAGCTTTTTTAATTTTCCGTACAATTTCTACATCTGATGTTGGTTTTTTTGTATCCACGCCATCAATAAAAACCAGCCCATTTGTCCTATGTAAGTTCTCACCATTTTTTCTCCAAGTGACCATAGTCGAAAATGCAGTTTCGCCATTTCGTTTAGGTATACCCATTTTAAGGCTAAGTTGATTCTGATTGGCAGGGAGAGCAGAAACAGTACTCGACAAAATTACGGACAATACTGACAACATTACAAAATGTACAATTTTTTTTGTTATTTTCATTATTCTATCCTGATAAATATTGCTGTCACACTACCATAATTCAGATCATTATCACAGGTTATATTAAGCTTAAAACAGAGGAATAATGAAATGAAAAAACCTTTGTCCTAAAAAAATCTTTTAGGCGCGAATTTATAGAGCAAGCTATTGGTTTCACAGTGCTTGGGTAGATTATGCCATAGAGATCTGAAAAACTGGGGCAACAACTATTTTTAACTCTTTATAGGCCAATCTTAATGCTCTTTCAACTTCTTCAGAAGAATCTGCAATAGCAAATATATACCCTGCATATTGATTACCTTCAGGCAAAGGAATCAGCTCATGTCCTTCACGAGCAATGATATCAACCTTTTGAATATGATTTACTTGCCTAGCTGCTGACAATCCCTCTACTCTTTTTAGAATGCCTGCTTCTATTATGGGTATCATCATAACGCCACTTGCTCCATCTGAAATGGATCCAATAACAGGAAGTCCAACTGCCAGAGAAACTATTAATTGTTCAAGACTAAAATCGCCACCACTGTCTAATGTACGCGCACAATCACCACCAATTGAGCGACTGGCTACCTCTAAAATCCAGGCATCTTTTTCATCAACACGAAGTTCTGCATGTATAGGTCCAACAACCAATCCGTATGCTTTTATTGCTTCTTCAAGCCTTTTTTTAATCTTATCCTGTATTGACTTAGTTAACCTTGAAGGTCTTATATAAATAGTCTCCTCAAAAAAAGGGCCTACCAACGGATCAGGTTTATCAAACAGAGTCAATGTCGTCAATTCTCCATTAGACAAATAACCTTCATAAGCCACTTCAATGCCATCAATATATTGTTCCACAAGAACATGCGTCTTTTCATAAGTGTTTTTTGATGAGGAAATAATTGCTTTTACACGCTCACAAGCCACTAAAAATTCTTCTATTGTATTAACTCTAATTACTCCCCGACTTGCGGACATATTTAACGGTTTAACAACACAGGGCCAAGGAAATTTAATCGCTTGTGACTCTAAAGGCTGATTAAGATCAACTAGAAAATACTGAGGTACCGAACAATTAGCATGACTTAAATGTGCCCGTGCCAAATCTTTACGGCAAGTTAATCGAGCAGCATCTGGAGGATTATGTGGAAGGCCAAGCTTTTGCGCGACCCTAGCGGCTAATTCGACTGTACTGTCATCACTACCAAGAACGCCACTAAAAGGAATTTCTTTTGCAAGCTCCAATATTCGCTCACAAGCACTGTTTAAATTATCCAGGTCAATATGCAAACCATCATGCACTTCAGAAACCAATGAATACTGACCTCGAGAGGCAATCATGACCTCAATATCAAGGCTTCTTGCAGCATTGAGATAAGGAGCAATCCGGTAGCTATTCGGTTGCGTTATTAGCAATAAACGATTCGTTTCCATTTATATTTTTATACTTAGGAATGAAAAATAAATAAATTGTGGATTAAATTTAAGGGCTCTTTTGAATTCTAAGTGGGTAAACAATTTTCATTAATTTTAGAAAAATCTAATTTTCCAGTGAGTAAATAAGCAATTGTTTTGAAATGTTGTATTTTATATCCTCTCGCTTTTCTTTTTGCGGCTTGTAAAACGGAGTTCAATCCTTCTAAAATACCATTATTTATTTGGCTCTTTTTCCAACTCAAAATACCCTCCCAATGCTTCTGTGTGTTTTAGCGACTTTTACAATGGGAGCTAACTGACTATGAGTTGCCAAGTAATACCAGCTATCCAGCAACTCTTCAAATTCCTTAACACTTTCTGCTTTATAGATCTGTTGAAAAGCTTCTCGGATTTGTAGGGCTCGTATTGATTTTAAATTAAGTTTTGTCAGACTCAATTCTTCTTTAGTTCCTTTTTGTTTTTCGGTTAAATTAGCCTCATTTTTTAAGAAAATATAACGATTCCCTTTCAGCTCAGGCGTATATCTCCCTTCTTCTCTACGCACTTGATCAACGGCTTCATTGATCAATTTTATGATATGAAATTTATCAAAGGTAATCTCTGCTTCGGGCAGGTTTTCTTTTACGCCTTTAATGAACGCGGGAGACAACTCACAACTCACTTGTTTAATCGCCTTCCTATCTCCCTTCTTGGCCTCTAACACTTCAACAAAATCAACGACGGTTTTATTATCTTTACCTTCACTAATATGCAGTGTTTTTCTTTCCTCTAAATCTACAAATAAAGTGATGTATTCATGCCCTTTGGCAATAGACGTTTCATCCATCCCTATCACGCTTATATCGCTATAGTTTTCGTCTTTCTTGGCGAGTTCAATATAGCTATCTAATACACGCCATATCTTATGATCTGAGACGCCTGTTAACTGGCTGACATTATGAACGGGCATCGCCTTGCATAATTGAATTAATAATGCTTCAAATAGCAGGGTAAAGCCTAAAACCTTACCTTCCCAAGGTGTAGAGATTAAGCGAACTTTTCCAATATCTTGCTTTATTCTCGGGACTCGGACGTTTAAATGGCATTCATATTCAAAGAAATTTAAATGCTGCCAGGTTTTTTTAACGGTATCATACGCCTTATACATTTTCACCTCGCCATCATCCACATCAGGATCGGCAAAAGTACTTCCCAGGTTAAAGTCTA
>CAYNRB010000010.1:0-34286 GCA_964399475.1 uncultured Methylomarinum sp. | reverse complement strand
ACATTTTACTTGTCTTTTTTTCCATCTTCAGCGTTGCATAAATAGTTACGTAGCTTGCTATGCGCCTAATGCTACACGACTAAAGTCAAACTAATACCCTGCCCAATACGGGTAGTATATATACTGCGAATTACCTTACAACAATCTTAATTAATTAAGTAATAGTTTTTGTAACGTCTTAAATTTTCTTACCCAAGATTTTCTGAATTTTCTAGGTAAAGTTTTCATTTTTTCAGTAGCCTCATTTGCATTTTTAAAAGAACCGTAAATCAACACATATTGTTTTTTAGCTTCTTTACTTATATCAAAAAATTTAAGTCTATTATTTAATGACTTGTTTTTTTTCATAAATGTATGAACCGACCTAAGCTGAGACAAAACCATTAACTGTATCGTGAAATTTTGTTGAGGTTGCTTCAAAATCCACCCTCTATCCTTAAATTCAGCACTTTTTTCTTGTTGTAGTATTGGGTTTATTTTTTTATCAGCCGATTTATTTAATTCTTCTAGCTTTTTTTTATTTTCTACTTCAGAAATGGCATTGATCAAATCAACAGTCGGTTTTTTATCTGCTTCAACTACTTTTATTTTTTTATCTTCTGATCTTTGATGTACATCATTTTGATAGGTTATTTTCTGTACATCAATTATTTCTGCTGATTTTTTCGGTTGGATACCAATAAAAGGCGTATTCTTGTTTACCTCAATTAAGGTACTAGTTGTCACGGAAACATTATCTTGAAATGAAGTAATTTTTTGTATTTTTTCTTGAACTTGATCAATTACTTTATCCTTTCCATTTGCTAAAACAACTCTATCAATCACTGGATTTATTATTTCTTCATTATTAGGTTCTTTTAAAAGTAATGGTAAATTAACTTTATCAAAGGTAGGCAAATCCGTTTCTTTTGAACTAAATGTACTTGCTATAAAAATAGCCGCGCCTCCAACAATGACAAAACCAAACCATTTATAACTTGAACCTGTATTATAATTCGAAAGCTTAGGGAGTTCTGAAACAATTTTTCCTGGAATGCCATGTGTTTCTTTATATAATTTCCCGATCAATCTATCGTTAATTGCTTTGAATGAAACTGTAGCATTTGGCTGAGCAGATAAACTTTGTAAAAAAATACCACACTGTTTTTCTGTTAACGGCGGCATTTCAATATAATGACAATCGTCTATGGACTTATCAGAACTATTTTTTATATGTAATTCATCATGAGTCAACGAAAAAATAATTCTAAGGCACGAATTAGATGCGGCATATTGTATTATCATTTCAATAAGTCCAGGCATCAGCTGACCCGCATCATCGATAATCAATACAATTTTCTGATTTGCCTTATCCAGACTATTCAGTAAACCAGAAAAATTAGGATTATTGTTTTCAGGAAAATACTGCTTTGCAAATTTGGACAATTGATCTTGAAGACTTTCAAAGCTTAGGTTTGAAGAACCTTGAATGGTTATTATAGGCCATTCATTTTTTTTACTAATTTTTAATTCAGTTAATAATCTAGTTTTACCTATCCCTTTCGGCCCACAAAGAACTAAAGAAGACTTCAAATTTGTAATCAAGTGAATCAACAAATCTAACTTTTGAAAACGTTCCAAGGTTATTAAGGCTGTTTCATGCTTCCGATGTGGTATTGCTCCACTTTTGCCTACGTTATAGGTAACCCCATCATTACCCTGCATAATTATTTAATGTCGCTTCTAATTGCGATTGCTCAACAGTCATTGGCAAAGTTGCCTTACCAATATCTTTTAGTAATATTAAACGTATTTCACCATCCACATTTTTCTTATCCACTGACATTAACTCTACAAATTGATTAACATTCATTTCAGCGGGGACAGACGTAGGCAAAGTAGCCGATTTTATTAGCGCTATAATTCTGTTCAGATCATTTTCAGATATCCATCCCAATCTCTTGGAAAGATCGGCAGCCAAACAAATACCTATTGAAACGGCTTCTCCATGAAGATATTTTCCATATCCAGCGCCTGTTTCTATAGCATGTCCAAATGTATGACCTAAATTTAAAATAGCACGAACACCTGATTCAAATTCATCTTCTGCTACAATTTCGGCTTTGTTAATGCACGACTGATGAATAACATAGGTTAGAGCATCCTTATCTCTTTCCAATATTAAATTAATATTGTCTTCTAGCCACTCAAAAAACTTTAGATCACGAATCAAGCCATATTTAATGATTTCTGCTAGTCCGGCAACCAAATGCCTATCTGCTAACGTGTCTAGTACATTCATATCAGCAATTACACATTGTGGCTGAAGAAATGCACCAATCATATTTTTTCCTAATGGATGATTAACCCCTGTCTTTCCACCAACTGAAGAATCCACTTGCGCTAATAGTGTAGTTGGAATCTGGATATAAGAAACTCCTCTTTGATAACATGCTGCTGAAAACCCAGTCATATCACCTATAACTCCACCACCTAGAGCAATCAGGGTTACATTTCGACTAAATTTTTTTTCTAAAAGTTGATCAAAGATTAACGTTATATATTCTAAACTCTTATATTGCTCACCATCAGGGAGTATAATGACCTCAACTTGATAACTGGATAAACTTTTAACTACAAAATCAAGATATAAAGGGGATATAGTAGTGTTAGTAACAATCAAAACTTGTCTGGATTTTATATGCTTTATCAATAATTCACGCTGACTGATTAAACCAGCCCCCATATAAATTGGGTAACTTTTATCATTCAATTCAACATTCAAGACTTTCATAACTAAACTTTATCAATTGTTTGATAATGATTCAAAATACTTTGCACTACACCCTTGCTTTGCATAGAACTTGTTTCTATTTTAAAATCAGCACAGGACAAATAGAATTCTTCTCTTTGAGAAAACAACCTTTCAATTCGTTCTCGTGGGTTCTCAGTATTTAATAATGGCCTCTGCGAGTCTCTTTTGGTTCGCTGCATAATTTTGTCTATTGAGCATTCCAAATACACAACATATCCATTTTCTTTCAAAGCTTTTCGATTGGCTTGCCTAATTATCGCTCCTCCACCCGTAGATAGAACACAGCCTTTTAATTGTGTTAATTCCAGAAGCATATTTTCTTCACGAACTCTAAAGCCTTCTTCACCTTCGTATTCAAAAATAGTTGAAATATCTACCCCAGTCTGCTCTTCAATTGCTCTATCGCAATCATAAAAGGGGAGTTGCAATGCTTTTGCAAGTTGTCGGCCTATCGTTGTTTTCCCTGCGCCCATAAGCCCAATTAAATATATGTTGTCAACTTGACTTATCATCCTGAAATTCTCAGTTGGAAATTGTAATTATATGGAAAACACTTAAAAAAACAAGGTATATAGTGGTGAGTATACTTTTGACTTCGAAAATAAACGACTAATTTTTCGAAGAATAGTTTTCTTGCAGGATATTTTTTAATATTCAAAAAAATGTTATTACATTTTTGATCGACAACTTTCAAAAAACATGGGCATAAAAAGGAAACATTAACGGCACATAAGTAAAGGGAACGAAAAAACAACAAACACTCTACATTTGTAATTTTATTATTGTAAATATTTAATATCTTCATAGTGATAGGAAATACAAGTACTTGCAAAGGAATGGGGATTAGATAACGCGTATATTTTAACTCAGAAATTGTATATAACTTCTTTCGACTAGCAACTGAAATATAATAACCTATAACTGTTGATCGTCGAAAAAAAACGAACAACAGTAGAATACTAAGTTATTGGAAGCTAATTACTAAATTCTCACTCCTTGTCTAAAATCTTGAATTATAAATATTACATACGATGTTTTCAGATGCTAACAGTATTGAGCCATTATAAATTCTGTTACTGTATTCGCGCAAAGTATACCAATATCCTCTAACTTTGCAGAATAAATAATCAGATTTATTTTGAAACAATATTTCTCGGACTGGGTCTTAGAATTTTATCGCTTTTTGAATATTCAGTATTGATATTTCACATTCCTATGTCTATGCCATAAAATCTAAAAGCAATAAAAAAGGGGCAAAGCGCCCCCATTTATTATATCTAATAAATTAATTATCTTGCAGACAAGGCATTCTTAATTATTTTTGGTGTAACAAATATCAACAACTCTCTTTTTGTCGTTTGATTGTTTGTCTGTCTGAATAACCAGCCCACTCCTGGTAAATCAGCTAACCATGGCACTCGATTATTCGCCTCTGACGTTGCTGACTCATAAATACCACCCAATACTATTGTTTCTCCATCTTCAACTTGAACTGTTGTATTAATTTCTCTAGTATCAATTGCTATAGTTAATTGACCACCAGTTTGAAGACTTGCTCCAGGTGCATCATTTTTTATATCTAGCTCCATAATAACACTACCACTTGGTGTTATTTGCGGTGTAACTTTCAACTCTAGTACTGCATCAATTAGTTGAGTGACAGGGCCATCCTGGCTTTGGGTTTGAAAGGGTATTTGAACACCTTGATTAATTTTAGCCTCAACACGATCAGTTGTCACCACTCGCGGATTTGAGAGTAATTCTGTTTCTCCATTATCTTCTAAGGCAGAAATCTCCAGGTTTAGTACGTAATCAGCGCCCCTGGCTAGCGTCAAAGCTAACGCCCCGCCACTTGACGCCGCCAAAGCACCTGCAAGATCGCTTAATACTGAAGCAGTTTCTACGCCACCTGCACCAATGGTATATGATTTTCCGCCACCTGCATTTATCACATCCTGTGCAACTCCAAAGTTAACCCCCATCTCCTGTGCAAAGGAGGTGCTGGCTACAACTATTCTAGCCTCAATCATGACCTGTCTGATCGGTATATCTAACAATTTAATAAGTTTCCGAATGTCTTCTAATCTTTGAGCAGTATCTTTTACAATCAAAGTATTAGTTCTACCATCAACTGTAGAATGTCCACGGTTTGACAATAAGCCGACGGATTCAGCAGATCTTGATTGAGAACCAGAACCACCCCCTCTATTCCGAGACCCACGATTTGAACCGCCTCCACCTGAATCTATTGAGCCACTAGAACGTCCTCCTCTAGCGCCAGAAGACCTAACCACACCTTGCCCTGTCAATAAAGCTTGAATTTCTTCTGCTTTTGCATAATTAATTTGAATATATTCTGTTCTTAATGGTTCTAGTTGTTCTACTACTTTTTTAGCTTCTAATTCCGCTTCTTCAATTTTAATAATTTCTGAAGTAGGTGCTACTAATACAACATTCCCTGTTTTTCGTTTAGATAAACCTTTTGATTTCAAAATTAAATCTAGCGCTTGATCCCAAGGAACATCATTCAATCTTAAGGTAACTGTTCCTCCAACTGAATCAGATGCAATTATATTCAGCTCTGTAAAGTCAGCAAGAATTTGTAACACAGATCTTACTTCAATATCCTGAAAATTTAAGGATAGCTTATCGCCTGAATAAGGAAATTTTTCCTTCAATAATGCTTCTTTTTCCGCTGGAGTTAAAGGAATAAAATCTATTGTTAACAATCTATCAGATTGGTAAGACGCATAATCATAGTTGCCATCAAAAGGTGTTAAGCTAATGTTCACACCTGCACCACGTGTCTGGGCATCGAATTTTTGTATGGGTGTTGCAAAATCAGAAACGTCATATAATTGCGCTAACTTTTCTGGCAGCTTAGTATTAACAAAATTCAAAACAACTTTTCCACCAATCTCTTTTACATTAACCACAGTATTGGGTAATGTAAACTCAATCAATAAACGCCCCTCTCCTTTGGCTCCTCTACGAAAATCTATATTTTTAATAGTTTGCACAGGAAATAAATTTGAAATGCCTTGGCCAGACTGTGATTGAGCTGTTGTTTCTGGCTTTTTCTCTAGTTTTTTTGTTACAACAGGTGCCTTATCTACAGATATTGAATTAATGGGTTTTAATACTATAAAAACATCCTTTTCAACAACCTTAATTTCATATGGCACTGACTCAGTAAGATTAATAACAACACGTGTTGTTTCGGGTGTTTCCACAACATAAACAGCATTAGCCGAACCTTGATTTATCGGAAACCTCTTTTTACCTAGTGCACTTTTAACACCCGAAAAATCAAGAGCAATTCTAGCTGGATTAATAGTTTGAAATACTTTAGGTGTAACTGCTGAGCCATTCATACCTATATGTATCTGTAATTTCCCTCCGGATAAAGAAGAAAAACTTAACGATGTAATTTCAGAATTATTCGCCCATACAGAAGAAACTTGCATGATTAAAAGAAAAAATCCTAGCAACACCCAATTTAGATTATTGGATTCCAGTAATCTCTCAGTTTTATTTTTTTGCATAATCATTATGTAACCCTTAGTTACTCAGCCAATGCTAGTGAAGTCTGTTGTTCACGCCACGATCCCGGTTTGTCAGGAATTATTTCCATCAATTCAATCTTATCATCTAAAATTCGAATAATTTCTCCAAAGTTCCTCCCCATATGATTCCCTTTTTGAACGCGATGTATGGTACCGTTGGATGCTTTAACTAAAGCCCACAAGCTATTATCCATCGTTAAAGTACCAACCATTCTTAATGAATCAAGAGAATAAGCCTCTAATTCTTCTTTTCTTCGTGAAACGTCAGGCTTTATACCAAAACCTGAGGCAATATCCAGTTCACTTACTTCATTGATTTTTTCAACAGGACGAAATGGGTCACGTAATTGATCGGGATTAAAAATAAAAGGTTCAACCACTTTTATCTCAGGAAGTGGCTCTATTATTCCTTTGGGCTTTGCTTTGACTTTTTTTACATATTGTCTTAAATCATTGATGTTTTCATTAGCACACCCAGATAGGCTCAGGACTAAAAAACACAAGCCAATAACAATCAGTTTTCTTAAACAAAAGCTAGAAAACAAGCCGAATTTTTCATCCATCTTTTTATTCGAATTCAATAACATAAAGTTCCTTGAACTAGCATTGAGTATATAGGAAAAAGACAAGCATGTTGTTTGCTTTCTGGACGATAAACAATTATTTTTTTGGATAATTTTGTATTCAGTTAAAACCATCATTTATCTCCTACGCCCCCTTCTCTTTTTCTTTTTCTTTACATCAATAATCTCTTCATTATAAGTTTTTATTATTGCTTCCATAGTCAAGAGAGATTGATTGGGTGTAATCACGACATTATGGACTGTTACTATTCGCGGTAAAGAAGCTAAACCGCTGACAAAAAGCCCTAATTCTTCATATTTTCCAATCACTTTAATTTTTATGGGCAATTCAGAATAAAAATCCTTTCTTATAGTTGGCGATGGTTTAAACAGTAAAAATTCTAATCCACTTGCTAAACCAGTCTGAGAAATATCAATGAGCAAATTTGCAACTTCAGCCTGAGTAGGCATTTGCTTGATCATTTCTTCCAAAGAAGCCTCAATTTGCTTTAGCTGCTCACGATAGTCAGGCAAATTAGCAGCCTTATGTTGCTTAATTTGAAAGGATTCTTTCAATTTAAGCTCTTGTTTTTCAAATGAGTCTAATTCTGCGAGCTGATCTACAGTTATGAAATATACGCCGGCGGTTGCGACTAACACGGAGATTAAAACTATCGCACTAATTTTTATAGGTAAAGGCCATGAACCAGCAGCATTTATATCCCAATTAATATCGGATAAATTCATTATTTACCACCACCCTTTGGGTCTGTTGGTTTTTTTCCGGCTTGTTGAGCAACCATAGAAAAATCATTTAACTGACCTTTCTTTAAGCCTTTCCCTTGGCCTTGAATTATTTTAAGAACTGGAGATTCCAGCCACGGAGATTTTTCGACACCTCGCATGTAAGCAGAAACACGAGCATTTGATTGAGCTTTTCCCTTAAACTCTAGTTTTTTCCCAGTCTGTTTAAACCTTGAAAGAAAAATACCATCAGGAGTAATTTTTGCCAATTCATCAAATAAGTGTACTACTTGAGGTCGACTTTCCTGCAAATCCTGTATAACATTTATTTTCGTGAGAAGTTGAGTTTTTTTAGTTTCAATATTTCTAATTTCTTTGATTTTATTATCAACTAATTTAATCTGTTCAGTCAGATATCTATTCCGTTTCTGCTGATATTCCTTCTTGCCTTCTATGTGTAAATAAACAAAAACGAATAAGATACACGTCATTAAAACACCAGCACCTATTGCTACCACAAAATCTTGCTGCTGTTGCTTGCGAAGTTCTTCTCGCCATGGAAGCAAATTAATTTTTGACATTAATCGAAACTCCTTAACGCTAATCCACATGCAATCATCATTGCGGGGGCATCATTACTTAAACTTTGCGGCTTTACCTTATTCGATAAGGTCATGTTAATAAAAGGATTGGCTACATAAGCTGGTATCCCTAAATTTTGTTCAACTAACTTTTCCAAGCCAACAATAGATGAACATCCGCCTGCAAGCACAATACTATCAATACCTCTATTAGCACTAGATGATACAAAAAACTGTAAAGAACGAGAGATTTGCTGAACCATGGCTTTTTTGAAGGGCTCTAACACATCAGAACTATAGTTATCAGGTAGTCCACCATGCCTTTTAGCTAACCCAGCTTCTTCGTATGACAATCCATATCGTCGTTGAATTTCTTCGGTCAACTGTTTACCGCCAAAACCTTGCTCACGGGTATAGACAGTCCGGCAATCATGTAATACATTTAAAGTTGACATTGATGCACCAATATCAGCAATCGCTATTGTCTGGTTTTCAATTGATTCAGGTAACTGATCTGCCAATAGTGTTAATGCATTTTCCATAGCAAAAGCTTCTACATCGACTATTTTTGCTTTTAAGCCTGCTTTTTCAAGTGCCTCTACTCGATCCTCAACATTTTCTCGTCGAGAAGCTGCCAACAATACATCGACCATTTCCGAATTATTTTCGGTTACACCTTGCACTTCGAAGTCTAAATTAACCTCATCCAAAGAATAGGGTACATACTGATCAGCTTCAACCAAAATTTGTTCTTCCATTTCATCGTCGGCCAAAGAAGCCGGCATTGAAATAACTTTAGTCATAACTGATGAGCCAGCAACAGCAACACATACATTTTTGGTCTTGGTATTGGATTGCTTAATTGCTGTTTTAATTGCATTGGCAATGACTTCTATATTGGCAATGTTTTTATCTACAACCGCATCCTGAGGTAATGGAGCAACAGCATAACTCTCAACTCTATAGCGGGCACCTGCCTTACTTAACTCTAATAATTTAATTGCTGCTGTACTTATATCAATGCCAAGCACAACAGATTGCCCCCTATTAAACCAGCTCATGTATGAATCCTTTTATTTTCGTAAAATACTCAAATACAACTTCTTTATTAACTTTATAAATAATTTATACTTCACACGGTCACAAATATCTATCAATCTTACCGATAAACTGTCTTACAGAAACAATCGTACGTCCTTTTCCGCTTCAGGATTTTGATTACAGCTTTCACTTAATAATCTTCTTCCATACAGATAAAATCAAATTGCTATAAAAAATTGTAAATCTAACGACAAAATTATAGTTCTAAGCAAATGGAAATATCCATAAACTTTTTTTATAACAAAGTATAGCCTTCCTTTTTCTAATTTCAAAATTAAAAATGAAATTATTTTAAGTTTATTATTCTTCTTTATAAAAGAGATATCCAGTAATCTTTATAAATCCCTTTATTTATCCTGGCTATGTACATAATTTTCTATACATTAATCGTATCCACTATAAAACCCAGACAATCGTCACTGATATTGAATTAACGGGTAGCCTGGTATAACACAGCGAAATCTGGGAGGAAGGATGTCGACTGACTCCGGATTCCGCTACGCTCCATGTTCCCACTGGGATTTATTGCGGATACCATTAACTTATAGGTTACGAATTCTTGTTCTTGGACACAATCAATGTAAGCCGCAACTTGCATTAACGCATAATATTAGATTACTTCAACTTAATTTTATGAGAAATAAATATTTTCAGAATCCTTGCTTGTCTTTTAGTTCCATTTAAACCTCAAAAAGAAAAAATGAACAGAAATGGAACCTACATGTTTTCTTTAAAATAAAGCGCTTTTTAACCATTAGTTGGTTTGCCGAAATAAAGCTATCAACCTTGCTTGTCTTTTTGCTTCTGACCAAACGATCTCAATCGTTGCATAATGACATGCGCCTCTTGAGATAGTTCGCTTACTAGGGTGCAGAAAGCCCGTAGATAGAATAATGCAGGAGCTATTACCGAGAAATAAAATTCCTGCGCAATCTTGGTAACTTTATTCCGTCAAAGCACCTTACTTTTATCAGCTTATTCTTTTATTTCATAAATCATATCCATGATACTTTGGGTTAATATTGTTCTCTGACCTTAAGGAATGAACAATAAATAACTTAATCATACACCCCCCAATAATCCAACAGTACACTATATATACCACAAATTGACGTAGGTTTAATAATCTTCATTAATTAATTTACACCTTTAATTTTCTTTTGTCTCCTTATCTTTCACAATTTCTATTTCACTATATTATTGCAGACTAAATAAATTCGTCAACTGACATGGGTTTGATGCTTGTCTTCAACTAACACTAAGGAATGCATGTAAATTAATGCATTAGGGCAGAAGCAATTATTGAGGCGATGTGGCAACAAACTCTTGCCTCAACGCGGAAAACGTTCACAAAGTTTAGAAAACTACAGTGATTCATATCTTATAGGGCATACCAATCATCGAAGAGTTCATGCTGAACTCTATGGAGCAGAGGCATTACTCCCTGACATTCCCCAGAATTGATCATGAATTCGTCCATATTTCCTAAATTCATTAATTTGCTTAAAAAACTGCATCAATTGACAAAGTCCTTTCATTAATGTTATTTCAACCTTGAATTTTCAAATCAACAACCTTTTTTTATATTTTTCGCTTTCACAGTTAAGCCATCTCTAGTAAATCATTGTCTGTTGCTGGTAATCAACAATAACAAGTGCGTATAGCATAGGAAACCTATATCTGTTCCGATAACTTTGCCAATCAGCACAAATGACCACTAGAAATCCATAGCAGTGTAAAGTATAGTTACCTCACTAATTACAAACTTTTAAAGTATGTACTATCACTCTTCTAAATAGAAACAAAATACACTACATACAATTCTACTCCTGATTTATAAGCAATAAGCAGTTCTGAGTTATTGCACAACAAGGTTTAACTCAGAGTTTTTGTTCGTATTAAACTAAAAATGTGCGTGTAAGTTGTGAATTACAATAACTTTCCTACTTTCTAGCACATGTCATTTCAGATTTTTTTAAAGACTCGCATTTAAGGAATGTGTACAAAATAACTTGAGCAACTAGTTTGTATTTTTTCCGTCTTCTCGGCAATTGCTCCGTGATAATTGCTCCTGCATTATTCTACTTACGAGCTCCTCCCTAGGAGCCTGCCCGAGAACTAACATATAACTGTGTTGACACACAGCATACAGTGTTTATTTTTTTAAGGTTGCTGTTCTCGGACAGCCTCCTAGATTTTAGCTACAAATAATTTACCTCTGCTACAATTCAATTTTATATTTTGGCCACAGGATTATTGTGACTCACCAGCGAATATTTCTTAAAAAAATTTTTAAAGGATTTCTAATTCTGCTTTTCGGAATTTTTATCGGCCTCACCCTATACGGCTACTCTTTTTTAAATCAGTTATACAGTGAATTACCTGATATTCAACATTTACGTAATGTTGAATATCAAATTCCCTTAACCATCTATAGTAGCGATAATCTTCTATTAGCTCAATTTGGAGAGAAAAAAAGAACCCCTATTTCTATTGATAAAACCCCTAAACAGCTTATCAATGCCTTTATTTCTGCTGAAGACAGTGGCTTTTACACTCATTCAGGAGTCGATTTCAAAGGCATTGCACGAGCGGTTTTACAGCTATTAATTTCAGGGAAAAAGAAGCAGGGAGGGAGTACCATAACCATGCAAGTTACTCGAAACTTCCTGCTTAACAGAGAAAAAACTTATATAAGAAAAATCAAAGAAATCTTTTTGGCCTGGCAAATTGAAGAAGAATATTCAAAAGATAAAATTCTTGAATTGTATTTAAATAAAATATATCTTGGCCATCGATCCTACGGAATAGCTGCAACTTCTGCTACATACTACGGCAAAGACTTATCCAGCCTTAATTTAGCGCAATTTGCAATGATTGCAGGCCTGCCCAAAGCACCCTCAGCCAATAACCCAATATCCAACCCTAAAAAGGCAATAGAACGTAGGAACTATGTTTTACGTAGAATGCTTAAACTTGAATACATAACTCAGCTAGAATTCGATGAAGCGACCAATCAACCCATTTCCGCTACACTCCATTCTAATCAATTAGCAGCACCAGCTCCTTATCTAGCTGAAATGGTTCGCAAAGAAATTGTAGAGCAACATGGTGATAAGGCTTTTATTTTAGGACTAAAAGTCTATACAACAATTGATAGTTCCTTACAAAAAGCTGCTAAAAACGCACTCCAAAATGCGTTGCACCATTACGATCAACGACATGGGTATCGTTCTTTACCTCATCTTAACAAACTCAAGTTTGAATCCTCCGAATTTTCTACTATTGCTGACACACAATCTGCTCAGATTATTGAAATTATAGATAATGTGGCACTCGCCAAACTAAATGATAATACTCTCATTAAATTACCTTTTATAAACATCAAATGGGCCAGGAAATTTAAATCAAGAAATTATATCGGTGCTGAATTAAAATCTATTTCTGATATTTTAAAACCAAATGACTTGATAAAGGTTAGACAACTTGAAAATACTAGCTGGGGATTAGCTCAAATACCTGAAGTAGAAGCGGCATTTGTAGCTTTAAATTCAAATAATGGTGCCATTCTCGCATTATCGGGAGGATTTGATTTTTTTTATAATAAATACAATCGAGTTACACAATCCAACCGCCAACCAGGTTCCGGATTCAAACCGATTATTTATACAACCGCCTTAGAAAATGGCTATACAGCAGCAAGTCTCATTAATGATGCCCCCGTAGTTGTTGACGATGCTTCCGAGGAAAGTGAATGGCGACCCCAAAATTACAGTAAAAAATTCTTTGGAATGACAGCTCTCAGGACAGCCTTACGTAAATCAAGGAATCTGATTTCAATTCGCTTGCTGAGAGACCTTGGCATCAAAAAAGTTACTGATACCGCATTACGTTTTGGTTTTACATCCGAACAACTACCAAACAGCCTCTCTTTAGCCTTAGGTAGTGGTCAGGCGACACCTCTACAAATGGCTTCAGTTTATTCTGTTTTTTCGAATGGTGGATTTCTTATCAAACCTTATTTTATTGAACGAATTGAAGATCGAAATGGCGATATAATATTTCAAGCCTCGCCTCAGACTGTTTGCCCTCATTGTAACCAGGATACCCCCATGACAGGAATGAAACTTGCACCAAGAGTCATTTCTCCACAAATAAATTTTCTGATGAATTCTTTATTACGGGATGTGGTAAACAGAGGAACAGCAACTCGCGCTAAAGTACTAGGACGATCCGATCTTGCTGGAAAAACAGGTACTACTAATGATCAAAGAGATGCATGGTTCAATGGTTTTGGCTCTGGCATTGTTGCATCCGCATGGTTAGGTTTTGATTCATCAAAACCACTTGGTAGAAGCGAAACAGGAGGGAAAGCCGCTTTACCCATCTGGATTGACTTTATGAAAACAGCATTAAAAGATAAACTCCATCAAAAACTTGATCCTCCAACAGGGATAACAAGAGCTTATATTGATCCAGAAACTGGACTTCTAGCTGAACGCGCCTTAGAAGGAGAGAAAAGAAAGGGAATTTGGGAATATTTCAGACAAAAATATGTCCCGACTGAATTTTCAATTATTGAAGAGGAAGTTGTAATTTTAGATGAAACAGAAGAAGAAAGTTTATTTTAATCAATTACTGGTTAATGACTATTCTTTCGCTTTTCTAACAATACAAATAATTGAACAACGGGTATTCACGTAAGCACCCAAGCATAATTAATTTAACCAATTTTACGCATGATTTTTTTCAACTTGATCTAACACATGGATGTGTGTAGGTAGAGTAATGCACTAGGGCAGGGAGCCCGTAGGTAGAATAATGCAGGAGCAATTGCCGAGAGATGGAAAAAAAGACAAGTAAAATGCTAAAGTAATTTTGCTTGGGCACTTACATTACATTCTTAAATTTAAGCATACCGTAACTTAAGATCACTCCACAAGACTGAGAAGCGTAGAAAAAGTATTACTCTGGAAAGAGGCAGGGATTGATAATTTATCACCCCCACTCCTAAATTAAATCCAGCTTAATAAACTCTTTATTTGTCTTTTACAACATAATCGCGCACATCATAACCCGTATATATTTGTCGAGGACGACCTATACGCTGTCCCGGCTCAGACATCATTTCTAGCCAGTGAGAAACCCATCCGGCTGTTCGTGCAATAACGAACATCACCGTAAACATATCGACGGGTATTTTTATGGCTTTATAGATAATGCCTGAGTAAAAATCTACATTTGGATAGAGTTTTTTCTCAATAAAATACTCATCTTTCAAGGCATATTCTTCCAGAGCCAATGCCAACTCAAACAAAGGGTCGTCACTGGGAAATCTTTCCAGCACCTCATAACAGGTTTTACGAGTAATAGTCGCTCTCGGATCAAAATTCTTATAAACCCTATGCCCAAAACCCATCAATCTAAACGGATCATTTTTATCTTTTGCTTTCGCTATGAACTCTGGAATTCTATCTACCGTACCTATTTCGGCCAACATACTTAAAACAGCTTCATTAGCGCCACCATGTGCAGGCCCCCATAATGCAGAAATACCCGCTGCCACACAAGCATAGGGGTTCGCTCCAGTACTACTGGCAAGTCTTACCGTTGACGTGCTTGCATTCTGTTCATGATCCGCATGTAAGATAAATAATAAATTAAGCGCCTTAACTTTGACAGGATCTATATAATTATTTTCATCAATATACTGTTGACCAGGCAGTGAAAACATCATGTTCATAAAGTTTTCACAATAGCTTAAATCCATTCTAGGGTATATAAAAGGCCAGCCCACAGAATGTCGATAGCAAGCTGCCGCAATGGTAGGGACTTTTGCCACCATGCGCATGGCTGAAATTCGTCGATGCTCTGGATCGTTCATATCCAGCTCAGAGTGATAAAAAGCAGATAATGAACCCATCACTCCAACCATCATTGCCATGGGGTGCGCATCATAATGAAAACCATTAAAGAAAATCCTTAAGGCCTCATGTATCATCGCGTGTTGCTGGATTTCATTGGTAAATGACAATAATTCATTTTCTGCGGGAAGTTCGCCATTCATTAATAAATAAACGACTTCAAGAAATGAGCTGTTTTCTGCTAACTGTTCTATAGGATAGCCTCTATAGAGCAAAACCCCTTTATCGCCATCAATATAAGTAATCGAACTTTTACAACTCGCTGTCGACATAAAACCGGGGTCAAAGGTAAATATCCCCAAATCTTTATTTAAAGTACTTATTTCAACAGCAGGCGTACCTGAAGTACCTGTCCGTAAAGAGAAATCAGCCTCTTTGCCAGTCGCATTATTTCTTATTGTTACAGTATCTTTAGTCATAAACTAGAACTCTTTGCTTAGCAAAAAAACCCAAGTACAGGAAAAATAAAAAACGGCTTACTTACCAAATCTCTTGCGAAACTTATCGACTCGACCGGCAGTATCAACCACTCTTTGCTTGCCAGTATAAAAAGGATGACAAGAAGAACAGACTTCTACATGCAAATCTTTAGTTAATACTGAGCCTGTTTCAAATTTATTTCCGCAACCACAGGTCACAACTATTTGTTTATATTCAGGGTGAATTTCTGGTTTCATTTGGATTCCACATTGCCATATAAAATGGTCACATATTTAAGAGAACTGAGTATAATACGATTTCCTTCTGATTTCTGCAATAGACAATTTCATTATGCGTATAATTTCACTCAATGCAAATGGCATACGAGCCGCTGAACGCAAAGGTTTTTTTATCTGGCTACAAAAACAAAATGCTGATGTAATTTGTATCCAAGAAACTAAAGCCCAGACAGACCAGCTTAAAGCAGAGGCATTTTGGCCTGAAGGCTATCATTGCTTTTACCATGACGCTTTAAAAAAAGGTTATAGCGGCGTAGCTATTTATAGTAAAAAAGAACCCACAATTTTAAGCAAAGGACTAGGCTGGGATGATATTGACAATGAAGGTCGCTTTATTGAAGCTCAATTTGATGATTTAAGCGTTATATCACTCTATTTACCTTCCGGATCTTCTGGAGAAGAGCGCCAAGCCTTTAAATATAGTTTTCTTGATCGCTTTATGCCTTACCTAGTTGAGCTAGAAAAAAACCAGCGAAACTATATAATTTGTGGCGACTGGAATATTGCTCATAAAGAAATAGACTTAAAAAACTGGAAAGGCAATAAAAAGAATTCAGGCTTCTTGCCAGAAGAACGCCTGTGGATGGATCAATTGTTTGAAAAAAACCAGTGGTTTGATGCTTTCCGGTTAATAAACCAACAAGAAGAACAATACACTTGGTGGTCAAATAGGGGGCAATCTTGGGCTAAAAATGTAGGCTGGCGTATCGATTATCAAATAATCAGTGTAGGTCTAAAAAACAAAGTTAAATCTACTCATATTTATAAACAGGAACGATTTTCAGATCATGCTCCGCTTATTATGGATTATGAGATGAATTGAAATTAACTCATTTTTTGCTGATATCGCATTAACACAATAACAAAAAATATTGCCGGCACACCAACCGCCGATGCATAAACAAAAAAGGCATGGTAGCCAAAACTATCCACAAATACACCTGAAAAACCACCCAGTAGCTTTGCTGGCAAAGTCATCAAGGAACTAAATAAGGCATATTGCGTTGCGGTATACGCACTGCTAGTCAAGCTGGATAAGTAAGCAATAAACACAGAAGTTGCAATACCTCCACTTAAATTATCAGCACTAATAACCCCTGCCAGCAAGATTAAATCGGGCTCTGAAATAGCCAGAAAAGCAAATAATAAATTTGTCACTGCCACCATAATTGCACCCAACAATAAGGGTCGCATTATGCCATAACGCACAACCATAACGCCGCCAATTGAAGCACCCGCAATAGTCATAAAAAAACCAAAAATTTTACTCACATCGGCAATTTCTTTTTTACTAAAACCTAGATCTAAATAAAAGGGATTTGCCATGACACCCATGGTAATATCACTCATCTTATAGACTGCAATCAATGCCAGTATCAATAATCCAGTCTTGCCATTTCTTTTAAAAAACTCGACAAAAGGACTGGTCACCGCATCTGAAAACCAGACTAATAGTCTTTTTATAATTGACGAGGATTCGGATACGCCGTAAACCGACTCTATACGTTGCTTTATCTGTAGGACTGTTTCATTGATCAAATGCTCTGGCTCTGTAATTAGCAAGGTAGCAATAACACCGACACTCATCGTTGCCGCCATGACAAAATAAGCAATTTGCCAATTGGTATAATCAGCAATATAGAAAGCCCCTGCGCCAGCAACCAGCAATGCAACTCGATACCCTAATACATAGGTTGCCGCCATAGCGCCTTGGTATTCAGGAACTACGGCTTCAATACGATAAGCATCAATCACTATATCCTGAGTTGCCGAACAAAATGCGACCAGTAATGCAAATAAAGCAATTTGCTGAAGTTGTGTATGTGAATCTGAAAAACCCATACCTATTAGACCACAAGCTATACCTAATTGAGCCAACAACATCCAGCTTCGTCTTTTTCCAAGAACTCTAGTCAGTAAGGGCAATGGCATGCGATCGACAATTGGAGCCCAAAAGACTTTAATCGAATAAGTCACACCAACCCAACTAAAAAAACCAATAACGGATCGGGCAACACCTTCGTCTCTCAGCCATGCAGATAATGTTGAAAAAACTAATAAAAAGGGAAGTCCGGCAGAAAAGCCTAAGAAAATCATACCCAGCACACGCGGCTGGAAATAGATGGAAAATGCTTTACGCCAACTAATTTCAGTTGTCATAATTATAAGGAAATATTGTCTGGAAGGAGTATCACTTCATAAACACCTTGTATTAAATAAAACTGAAGTTTCCCAGTTTTTAAAATAACAGAAGCCGCAATGCACAAGGCTTTGTTATTTTAGTTGCTGTTGCTCTAAATAGAGCAAACCCCAATTTAAATGGTTTCTCTTTATACGTCACGGCGAAAATAATTGGGAAACTTCAGTTAAATAAAATAGTCGGATTGTTGAATCGCTAATCCGACTATTTTTACTTATATTACTTAAATCTACAACAATAAATTAACCATTAATCAAATAATGCACAAAAACACTCGCTAAATAACCTATGGCTATATAAGGTGTCCATTTCATATGACTAAAGAAAGTATATTTATGTTTAGATGTTCCCATTAACGCCACACCAGCAGCTGAACCCACAGATAACAAGGATCCGCCTGTTCCAGCAGTTAATGTCACTAATAACCATTGATATAAGTCCATATTCAGGTTCATGTTTAATACTGCAAACATGACTGGAATGTTATCAACAATTGCAGAAATTACTCCCACTAAAATATTTGCTGTTGTATCCCCTAGACCATCGTACATTGCACCCGAAAGCAATTCCAGATAACCGATATAGCCTAAACCACCGACCGCAAAGACAACGCCAAAGAAGAAAAACAAAGTATCCCATTCAGCATCACGAACTTTATCAAAAATATCAAATGATTCTTCATATAATTTGTTAAGGCTAAACCCATAAATCATTAACACAGATAATCCCACCATCATACCCATAAACGGCGGTAAATGTAGAAACTGTTTAAAGCATACCGCAGTAACAATGGTTAACAAAAACAACACACAAATCTGTATCGCTCCCGGCTTAAGCACAGCAGCCTCTTCTTCTGTAGCAGCAGGTTTTTCATCTGGCACGGCCATGTACATAAATACCGCAGGAATAACATAATTCACAACAGAAGGGATGAATAAACTAAAAAAGTCAAAAAATTCCGCATAACCGGCTTGCCATACCATTAAGGTTGTAATATCGCCAAAAGGACTAAAAGCGCCCCCTGCATTAGCTGCTACCACCAGGTTCACCAACCCAACAGCAACAAATTTATCGTTGCCTTTACCTACGGACATAACCACTGCACCAACCAACAAGGCAGAAGTCAAATTATCTGCAACCGCAGATAAAAAGAAGGTAATAATGCCGGTAACCCAAAACAATTGCTTATAACTAAATTTTTTCCTGATCATCCATGACCTTAACACTTCAAATACATTTCGCTCAGCCATGGCATTAATGTAAGTCATTGCCACCAGCAAAAACAACATCAACGCGGCAAATTCCGCTAAATTATATTCAAACGCCTCATGTAACTGTTCAACAGAAACACCTGCATCTTGAGCCAAAATAGCCGCATGTGCCCAAATAATACCCGCCGCTAAAATCACTGGCTTAGACTTACGCATACCGGTAAATTCTTCAGCCATAACGAAGCCATAGGCAATAATAAAAATCAGGACTGTGTACATGCCCCTTTCAGTGCCAGTAAGGCCTAAATTAGTAAAATCTTCTTTATATTCTTCAGCAAATGCCATTTCTGGTAAAATCAACAGCCCTGCAAAGAGCAAAAATAAACGTAACAAAACAACCTCCACTGACAAGTTAATAAAAAAGTTCAACGCAATACAACCCCTGATAATAGCAGTTTATAAATAACTTTGTCATTTATACCATCTCGGTATATTATTAGTGATCTTGATTTATTTGCCTTGAACGAGTATCACGATCCTTTATGTATCAGTATAACAACGACGACCAAACTTTAGTTAACGAACGGGTAACCCAATTCAGAGGACAAACTGAACGCTATTTAAAGGGTGAGCTAGGAGAAGATGAATTTCGCGCCTTACGCTTAATGAACGGTCTTTATGTTCAAACACATGCACCCATGCTACGTGTTGCTGGTCCCTATGGCCTGCTATCATCTAAACAATTGCGCATGCTTGCACATGTTGCTAGAAAATATGATAAAGGCTACGCCCATATCACTACCCGACAAAACATCCAGTTTAATTGGCCTGAATTACAAAATGTTCCTGACATTCTTGAAGATTTGGCCAGCGTACAAATGCATGCTATTCAAACCAGCGGCAATTGTTTAAGAAACACCACATCAGATCATTTGGCTGGTGTCTGTACTGATGAAATTGAAGACCCAAGACCGTATTGCGAAATCATCCGCCAATGGACCACGCTTCATCCAGAATTTGCTTATTTGCCACGTAAATTTAAAATTGCAGTAAGTGGTTCTAAGCATGACAGAGCCGCAACCCAACTCCATGATATTGGCCTTTATTTAGTTAAAAATGATTCTGGGGAAATTGGCTTTAGAGTATTAGTGGGTGGAGGATTAGGACGAACCCCAGTTATTGGCAAAACCATCAGACCCTTTTTAGAAAAAAAGCATCTATTATCTTATTTAGAAGCAATAGTTCGAGTCTACAATCTGAATGGCAGACGCGATAATAAATATAAATCACGTATAAAAATTCTGGTAAAAGAAAGCGGCATTGAACAAATGAGGCAATGGGTAGAAGAGGAATGGCTACAAATCAGATCGGGCATGGAACTTAGCCCTGAACGTATTTCAGAAATACAAGCTTATTTTGTGTTGCCAGATTATGATGTCAAGGCTAAAAATGATACAAGTTTTGACTTAAAAAAAATCCAAAACCCAGCCTTTTCAACCTGGATTAATCAAAATACAGATCCACATAAAACACTGGGCTATTTAGCTGTACACATTTCCCTGAAAGCCCCTGATTCTCCCCCAGGAGACATCACTGACAAACAACTTGATGCGGTCGCAGAGCTTGCCGATCAATACAGTTTTGGAGAAGTACGAGCAACTCACAGACAAAACCTGGTTTTAGCCGATATAAAACAAGCTGACCTGTTTCCTCTATGGCAAAAATTAGCACACTTGTCGCTGGCTACACCTAATATAGGCACTGCTACGGATATGATTTGCTGTCCTGGACTGGACTTTTGTTCTCTGGCTAATGCCGGATCTATCGGAATTGCCAAAGAAATTAATGAAGCATTGGATGATATTGATTATCTCCACGACATTGGGGATATAAAAATCAATATGTCGGGATGCATGAATGGCTGCGCACACCAAAGTGTCGGCCATATTGGGATTTTAGGTGTTGATAAAAAAGGTGTTGAATGGTATCAACTAACCTTAGGCGGCTCATCAGAAAATGAAGCATCACTAGGTAAACGCCTTGGGCCTGCTGTAGCTAAAGACAAAGTTACTCTTGCCATTACAACGATACTTAATGTATATCTCAAGCAACGCCAGAATGATGAGGAGATATTTCTAGATACCGTTAAGCGCATAGGGGTAACACCTTTTAAAGAAGCGGTATATTAAAAAGTTATTGTAGGGAAACTTCTTTCACGAACTTCCCCGCACTGTCATTGACTTAGGAACGTACATGCAATATCCTTAAACAATTGACCTTTATTTTTGTCCGTATTCTGCTTTGCGGCAACAGTTTCATAGCTTGCTATGCACCTGTTGCCACGCCTTGGATTACTCCTACTATTCTACCTCGGCGTGGGCTCTACTGCCCCTAGTTCATTCTCTATCACATCCATGTGTTAGTTTAATGCGAACAAAACCATGCGCCAGCTTAACGCGGTGCGCCCAACTTATCCCGTACGTTTCTTAATATATAAGTGGAAATAAACAGTTGGATTCTCATATTTCGCGCAATTATATATCCTGGCAACTGGTGTTGGTGGGTTACTTTTTTTCGCTACGATCAAATTCTAACCCAGCCTCAGACAACCTGAACTCACGGAAAGTAATTTGATACCTAAAAATGCTGAGGCTAAGTTTTGTAAACGATAACAATCACTCATCATTCAATAAATGCTGGGTTACGTTTTCTCGCCACGCTCAAAAATCTAACCCCGCCTACCCTTTTGGTCTCATTTTAATGTATTGGAAAAACAAAGTTTTCTAAACAAATTGCTTTAACTATTTTTCCTAGGATCATCAAGTCAAGTCAATTTAATTTAATTATTTGCCCGAAGGGCATCATGTTCTTTTCTTGTATTTATCTATAAGATATTGATTTTATTATAGGGTATCAGGTGTTCTGAGCCTACAGATTTTGATAGCCTTTTTCTTCGTGTAAGATAATATCCAATCCTTGAACCTCTTCATCTTCCGGTACGCGCAAACCAATAAATTTATCAATAATTTTTAAAATGGCATAACTAAAAACAGCGCACCAAGTAATCGTTGCAACTACCGCCAAAGCCTGAACACCCACCTGATCCAATATTGAAACACCATCGGGTAATCCTAAGCCACCTAAACTACTAGCAGCAAATACGCCAGTTAACAATGATCCTGTAATACCGCCTATACCATGAACGGGAAATACATCCAATGAGTCATCAATTTTCAGAACACGCTTAAGATATTGCGTTGCAAAAAAGCAAAATGTACCCGCCGTAATTCCTATAAACAATGCTCCTGCCGGTCCGACAAATCCAGAAGCCGGTGTAATCGTACCTAACCCTGCCACCATTCCAGTAACAATACCCAATACACTTGGCTTCCCAAACTTCACCCATTCTATTATCATCCAAGTCAAAGAACCCGCAGCCGCACCGATATGAGTAACTAACATTGCCATGCCTGCAGAACCATCTGCCGTTAACGCACTCCCTGCATTAAATCCAAACCAGCCAACCCACAACATACCAGCACCAGTTACTACCATAGTCATATTATGCGGAGGCATGGGTGTCTCTGGGAATCCCTTTCTTTTGCCTAATACTAATGCTGCAACCAAAGCTGCCACACCTGCATTGACATGGATAACAATACCACCAGCAAAATCCATTACCCCTAAATCAGCCAGCCAACCGCCACCCCAAACCCAATGGCAGACAGGCATATAAACAAAAATCAACCAAAGCGCACTAAACCAGAGCATAGAAGAAAACTTCATTCTTTCTGCAAATGCCCCTACAATCAAAGCGGGTGTAATAATGGCAAAAGTCATTTGAAACATGAAGAACACAGTCTCTGGAATATCGCCTGTCAAACTATCAGTAGTCAAGTCCAGCATAAATACTTGTGATGCTCCGCCGATTAATTTCTGCAAACCGCCCCCATCTGAAAAAATAAAACTGTAGACTCCTGCCAGCCACAAAATAGAAACCAGACAAGTGATAGCAAAACATTGCATTAAAACAGACAAAACGTTTTTACTTCTGACTAAACCGGCATAAAACAATGATAAACCAGGTATCGTCATAAATAAAACCAACGCAGTTGAGGTTAAAATCCAGGCCGTATTAGCCTGATTCAATTCATCTGCTGATGCAATGCCTGGTAGCAATATCATCAGCAGTAACAATTTATAATTATTTTTATTTGTCATTTTGAGCCCTAAACACTTAACATTTATATTTTCTAAATAAAACCTTTAATTCTGGATGTTTTACCAGAGTAATTCCTACGATTGTTATAAAAAAACTTCTAATCTCCATACATTAAACAACATCCAGAGCCAGTAACTATTAATTAAATAGCATCATCATCCGTTTCACCTGTTCTAATCCTGATCACTTGCTCTAGATTAGTAACAAATATTTTTCCATCTCCAATTTTTCCTGTATTGGCTGCTTTCACAATGGTATCTACTGCCTGACTGGAAATTTCATCAGGAACAGCTGTTTCCAGTTTTACTTTGGGCAAAAAATCAACAACATACTCTGCACCCCTATACAGTTCCGTATGGCCTTTTTGACGACCAAAGCCTTTTACCTCAGTAACAGTTACGCCTGACACACCAATTTCATGCAAAGCTTCTCTTACATCATCCAGTTTGAATGGCTTTATTATTGCTGTTATTAATTTCATAATTATCCTGGTTAATTCGTTAAATCCCTGGCTACCCAACTCACTAGTTAAGATAGTCCTAATAGAAGACTAAAAAGTAACAAAGTCGATAACTCGCAACAAATAAACTAGATATTTTAGGGCGGTTTTAATACGAGTTGCTTTAATCAGTTAACAAAAACCTCATTACTGCTCACTATAGTAACTCCAAATTGGTGCATTTTTGAAGAAAAATAATTATTTTAGTGCAAAAAAAAACGGGTGCAAAATGCACCCGTTTTTATATTTGTAAAATTATTGAAAACTAATTCATAAATTCAAACAAATTAACCCTTACTTGAATCAGTAAATTCAGGATATGCCTCCATGCCACACTCAGAGTAATCAACACCTTGATATTCTTCCTCTTCACTAACCCTAATACCCATGATCATTTTAATAACAAACCAAGTAAGCAAACTAGCCAAAAATACAAATCCAAAAATCACCACAATTCCAATTAACTGAGCTTTTAAGGTCGCATCGGGATTTGTAAAACATACGGCTAGCAAGCCCCAAAGCCCCACCACACCATGCACAGATATTGCGCCAACAGGATCATCAATCTTGAGTTTATCAATAAATACTATAGAAAACACGACAATCACTCCTCCTACAGCACCAATCATTGTTGCAATCATAGGAGTTGGCGTTAATGGTTCAGCAGTAATTGCAACCAAACCTGCTAATGCGCCATTCAAAGTCATAGATAAATCAGCTTTTCCAAACATTAATTGTGCTGTAATTAATGCAGCCATAACACCGCCAGCTGCTGCTGCATTGGTGTTGACAAAGACCATAGCCACAGCATTAGCTTCACCTATATCAGAAATTTTTAGTTCTGACCCACCATTAAAACCAAACCAGCCTAACCACAAAATAAAAGTTCCCAACGTTGCCAAAGGCATATTACAACCAGGAATTGGATTTATTTCACCATTTTTGCCATATTTGCCTAAACGCGCACCTAACAAAATCACACCTGCCAATGCTGCTGTCGCACCACATAAATGCACAACACCAGAACCTGCAAAATCTAGAAAACCTAAATCATCTAAAAATCCACCACCCCATTTCCAGTATCCTTGCAAAGGATAAATAAAACCAGTCATTACTACTGCAAAGACTAGAAATGCCCACAGTTTCATTCTTTCCGCCACTGCGCCAGAGACGATTGACATAGCTGTTGCAACAAAAACCACCTGAAAAAAGAAATCAGAAAGACTTGAATAGTATGTTTCACCTTTACTAGCCAATACTGCCTCAGCCGTATGATCATCACCCAGCAAAAAACTAAGACCTGGCCATACACTATTTACCGCTTCCGCCGGGTACATTATATTGTAGCCACAGATCATATACATGATACAAGCGATTGCAAACAGGGCAATATTTTTGGTTAGAATTTCAGTTGTATTCTTTGCGCGTACCAGACCCGCCTCCAGCATGGCAAAACCAGCTGCCATCCACATAACCAACGCTCCACTCATTAAAAAGTAGAATGTATCGAGTGCATAACTCAATTCAGTCAATTTATTTAAAGCTTCCATTTTGTTACCTCTCTATATTTAATTATTATTTTTAAGATCTTGCTCAATAACTTACGGAAGTGACGCAGATTTTTATACTAAATCAAGAAAACCCCACAAACACAAAGTGAAATCTCAAATTCCAGAATAAAAAACAAAAGTCAATTTCGGAAGTTACTTGCGTGAGATTTTTATAAAGCTTCTTCGCCCGTTTCACCCGTCCTTATACGAACAACCTGCTCTAAATTAGTGACAAAAATTTTGCCATCTCCTATTTTTCCTGTATTTGCTACATTTGCAATCGCTTCTACGGCCTTATCAACCATATCATCAGCAACTGCTGCTTCAATTTTAGCTTTGGGTAAAAAGTCGACCACATATTCAGCTCCTCGATATAACTCAGTATGTCCTTTTTGGCGACCAAAGCCTTTAACTTCAGTAACTGTAACACCAGAAACCCCAACATCAGAAAGTGCTTCACGCACATCGTCCAATTTAAAAGGTTTAACCACAGCGGTTATTAATTTCATAAATTTCCCTCGAAAAATGATTAAATCAACCTTAAATCCAAGCAGATATTATGCCATTATCAAATATGCATTTAATTCAACAACTCTGACACATATCAGCCAAAAAACAACAGAATAAACCTCCAATACAGTGCATAGCCATAATATTTTGCACCAAAACACACCTTTACAACTTTAAACCCTTGTTTTTTAAATGATAATAAAAAATATCACAAAACTAAAACTCAGTAGTTTCACTAGCTACTTAAATATTATTACAAGAGAACCCATGAATTTATTTAATTTCAATCACTTATCATAACATCACGCCATCCTGTTGTTACAAAGCTACACTCATAATCTGCACCAAATTAAAGCATATAGTTAAACTAAAAATTTGAATATTTATACAAGCCATTGTTATATATGCATTATAACTTTGGCTCATTTATTGCTTTATTTTGCACATATCCACTAACCAGGAATACAATGAAGAAATCTCAACTTTCTGTTGCACTTACACTACTTGCAACTTCATCTCTCAGTTTAGCTACAGAAGATAACTCCTTCTATGGCTGGACTCAAAGCGCAAGCGTTGCTCTTACTACGGACTATGTATGGAGAGGCGTTTCGCAAAGTAACAACGACCCCGCTATTCAAGGCCAATTTGACCTTTTGCATGAATCCGGATTTTACATAGGCGCATGGGCATCAAATATTGAGTTTGCCAATGGCAGTGAAACAAGCCTAGAACTTGACGCATGGGCAGGCTTCTCTCAAAATACTGACTTTGGCGGCCTCTTACCAACCGCGATAACCTATGACCTAGGTTGGTTACATTACGAGTTCCCTGCCTCTTCAAAAGCTAATATAAATGAATTCTATTTTGGCTTAGGCGTGTCGCCCATAGAAAATATGAACTTAAGTGCATACTACTATTATGACCTACAAATACAAAATGCGATTGCCAATGGTTATTTTGATCTTGCAACCGACTACACGCTACCTAGCTGGGCAGGTGGTGTAACTTTACTTGCTCGCGCTGGCTATTACGACAGAAGCAATGGTTCCGATGATTATTGGGACTGGAAATTAGGTGTGGCAAAAGACATCGCTGGCTTCAATTTTGAAGTTGCTTATATGGATACTGATGGCTCGGGTGACGGCAATCTTTCAGATGGTCGTGTTGTTGCAACTATATCAAGAGAATTGGGCGGTAGCTCTGCTGAATCAGGTTCAATGCTTCCAGAAGGCTTTGAAAGCAGTGCCAGCGTTGCTCTTACTACAGATTACGTCTTTCGTGGTATTTCTCAAACAAATAATGATCCAGCAATTCAAGGTTCTTTTGATATTTCTCATGAATCTGGCGCATACGTGGGTGTCTGGGCTTCAAATATTGAATATCAGGGTGGCCCATCAGATACTGTAAGTCTTGAAATAGATATTTATGCAGGTTTTAGCAGTGACACTGACTTTGGTGGACTTCTTCCTACTGCATTAACCTACGATATTGGTTTCTTACATTATGAGTATCCATCTGACTCAAATCTTAGCCTTAACGAAGTTTACTTCGGAGTAGGAATATCCCCAATAGAAAACCTTAATCTAAGCACTTATTACTATCTGGATACAGGTATTCAGAGCTCAAATGCCAATGGCTATATAGATATGAGTGCAGACTATACCCTTCCTGACTGGGCATGGAATACAACTATTGTAGCTCATGCCGGACATTATGACTTAAAAAGAGGTGGTAATGATTATTGGGACTGGAAAGCTGGTGTAGCAAAAGATATAGGCAGCTTTAATTTTGAAGTAGCTTATTTTGACACTGATATATCAGGTGGCGGCAATCTGGTTGACGGGCGAGTAGTAGGAACAGTTTCCAGCTCATTCTAAGCTAACGACTTAAAACAAAATGGGGCACTATGCCCCGTTTTTTTGCCTATTTTTCTACGCATCTTATTCCAGAGCAATTTTTCAACTCAAACAACTAAATTGGCCTCACCCCAATATGAATAACTGCTTCAGACACTCCGCCAAAAAATAATTCAAACATAAAAATCCCATATTCATAAATGCGTTAAGCATATGACTAGCACTAACATCAAAAAAAATGATAAAGTTAGCGACTTGCTTTGCAAAAAAAATAAACTAAATCAACTTCTGGAGACGAAATAAATGTCAGTAGAAAACGCCCTTAAAATGATACAGGATAACGATGTCAAATTTGTTGATTTTCGTTTTTGTGATACTCGCGGCAAAGAACAACATGTAACCTTTCCTGCACATAGCATAGACGAAGACACTTTTGAGGAAGGCAATATGTTTGACGGCTCTTCGGTAGCCGGCTGGAAAAGCATTAACGAATCAGACATGATCTTGATGCCAGACCCTTCAACTGCAATAATAGATCCTTTTTTTGACGATACCACTATGGTTTTGCGTTGCGATATTATTGAACCTAGTGATATGCAAGGCTACGAACGCGATCCTCGTTCGATTGCAAAACGCGCAGAATCATACATGCAATCAACTGGCATAGCAGATACCGCTTATTTTGGTCCAGAAAATGAATTTTTCATTTTTGATGATGTACGTTGGAATTCAGATATGGGTAGCTGTGGCTACCAGATCGATTCAGAAGAAGCAGGCTGGAATTCTGAAAAAGCCTACGAAGATGGAAACATTGGTCACAGACCTGGTGTAAAAGGCGGTTATTTCCCCGTACCTCCTGTAGACTCATTACAGGACATGCGTTCTGCCATGTGCTTGGTGCTAGAAGAAATAGGTCAAACTACAGAAGTGCATCACCATGAAGTAGCAACAGCAGGTCAATGTGAAATTGGTACTAAATTTAACACTTTAGTCAAAAAAGCAGACGAAGTTCTTGAACTGAAATATGTTGTAGCCAATATAGCGCATGCATATGGAAAAACAGCAACATTCATGCCTAAACCTTTAGTAGGTGACAACGGAAATGGCATGCACGTACACCAGTCAATATTTAAAGATGGCAATAATCTATTCTCTGGCGACCTATATGGCGGACTTTCTGAAACTGCTCTGTTCTATATCGGCGGAATCATTAAACATGCTAAAGCCTTAAATGCTTTTGCTAACGCATCAACCAATAGTTATAAACGTCTGGTTCCTGGTTTTGAAGCACCTGTCATGCTTGCTTACTCTGCAAGAAATCGTTCTGCATCAATTCGCATCCCTTTTGTAAATAATCCAAAAGGTCGTCGTATTGAGCTTCGTTTCGGTGATTCTACTGCAAACCCATACTTGTGTTTTGCTGCCATGTTAATGGCAGGTCTTGATGGCATTCAAAATAAAATCCATCCAGGCGAAGCTATGGACAAGGATTTATACGACCTACCCCCAGAAGAAGAAGATGCAATTCCACAAGTCGCTTTTTCATTTGACGAAGCCTTAAAAGCACTGGACGAAGATCGCGAATTTTTGACCCGTGGCGGTGTATTTACTGACGATGCAATTGATGGCTACATTGATCTTAAAAGCGAAGAAGTTCAACGCTTACGCATGAGCACACATCCTGTAGAATTTGATATGTACTACAGTTTATAAGAGCTCTCGCTATTCTTTGTAGCAAAAGCAAATCGAAACGCCCCGTTATGGGGCGTTTTTCGTTATCTTCTATCAATCCTCTCCCACAAAAACTAACACCTCTTCCCCCTCTTAATAATTTAGAATTGGCAAAAAACCAACGCTATATCCTCAATAGAAGCCATGGGAATGACAAGCTTGTAAATCAAGCAATGTCTATATTTTCGATCTCTCTTCTCAGCTCTTATTTGGTATAGATTTTGCTTTTATAAATTTATTCTTAATTTAATAACCCTGCATAGTGCATAAAAAGATACTTGCTCATTTAAATCAAGCGATATTATTATTTGATAGTCAATTAATACTCATCTTTATTAATACTGCAGGTGAAGTATTATTAGCAGATAGCGCAAAACATTTACTAGGTCTCAGTGCAAACAAAATTTTCAAATCATCAAACTCAGCAATCTTGATTGATTTGCAACAATGCCTAGCTATGAATGAGGCATTAGTTGACAGAGAACTTAATCTGGATCATCTTAATCAAACCATTATCGTCAATTTTAGCGCCACTCCTTTAACCGAAAAAGGGAAAATCAGCGAAATTCTAGTAGAACTTCAGCAAGTAGACAGACAGTTGCGGATGAGCAAAGAAGAGCAAGTTTTTACCCAACAAAATTTAACTCGCTTGTTAGTCAAAGGTTTAGCACATGAAATTAAAAATCCATTAGGAGGCATAAGAGGTGCCGCTCAACTGCTTGACTTTGAATTAGAAGATCCGGAACAAAAGGAATACACTCAGATTATCATCCAGGAATCTGATCGATTAAAATCCTTGATGGATAAAATGTTAGGCCCCAACAAGCCAGCTAAAAAGGATAGCTTGAATATCCATGAAGTTCTAGAACGCGTGAGGCACTTGGTTAATGTTGAACCTAATAACCGCATTACTATTGAAACAGATTATGACCCTAGCATTCCAGAACTTAAAGCCGACAAAAATCAGCTCATTCAAGCCGTACTTAACATTGTCCAAAATGCAGTGCAAGCAATGAAACATAACGGAAAAATCACCCTTAAATCACGCATTTTACGACACGTAACAGTAGGCCGAAAACGCTATAAATTGACAGCTAAAGTGGATATTATTGATAACGGACCTGGCATAGAAAGTAACTTAAAGAGCCAGATTTTTTACCCTATGGTAACAGGGCGAGCCGAAGGAACTGGCTTAGGATTATCAATCGCGCAATCTTTAATTAATCAGCATAATGGACTTATTGAATGCGAAAGCGAACCAGGCAACACTATTTTTTCAATCTACCTACCTCTTGAGAATTAACATGAAAAACCCTGATAAGGTCTGGATAGTCGATGACGATAAATCAATCCGCTGGGTATTGGAAAAAGCCTTACAAAAAGCCTCGATTTCTACAAAAAGTTTTTCTAAGGCAATTAATTTATTCGCCGCCTTAAGTAATGAAATGCCTGATGCTTTGATCACAGACATTAGAATGCCAGATATGGATGGGCTAGAGTTATTAAAAAAAGTGCAAAATAATTATTCAGATTTACCCGTTATAGTAATGACTGCGCATTCAGACCTGGATAGTGCCGTATCTGCTTTTCATGGGGGTGCATTTGAATATCTACCGAAACCTTTTGATATTAACGAAGTGGTCGAGGTAGTACAACGAGCCTGCAAACACAGCAAAAGACAATCTAATCCAGTAAAAAAAGAAGCCGAGACAATTGAAGATACGCCTGAGATAATTGGCGAAGCATCAGCCATGCAAGAAGTATTTCGAGCAATCGGACGCTTGGCGCGTTCTCACATTACGGTATTAATTAATGGCGAATCGGGTACGGGTAAAGAACTGGTTGCTAAAGCGTTGCATAGGCATAGCCCAAGAAGCGACATGCCTTTTATTGCCTTAAATATGGCCGCTATTCCCAAAGACCTCATGGAATCTGAACTATTCGGTCATGAAAAAGGCTCGTTCACAGGTGCTCATAGTAGGCGTGCAGGACGATTTGAACAAGCACATGGAGGCACTCTATTTCTAGATGAAATCGGTGATATGCCGGCTGAATTACAAACTCGGTTATTACGTGTACTTTCAGACAATGAATTCTATCCAGTTGGTGCGCACACCTCCGTCAAAGTTGACGTACGCATTATTGCTGCAACCCACCAAAATCTTGAATCTCTGGTCGATATTAACCTATTTAGAGAAGACTTATTTCATCGTTTAAATGTTATTCGTATTCACATCCCCCCCTTACGCGACCGAAAACACGACATTCCCATTCTAATGCGCCACTTTCTCAATCAAGCAGCCACAGAATTAGACAGCGAAATCAAAAGTTTAAAACCTGAAACTGAAGTCTTTTTGAGCGCATTATCCTGGCCAGGTAACGTCAGACAACTAGAAAATATTTGTCGCTGGTTAACGGTTATGGCATCAGGAAGAGAGATCCATTTAGAAGACTTACCTCCAGAATTAAAAAAGATAGAAAAAGCAGCTTTAGCCAATAATGATCAAAACTGGGAGCTATTACTAGAAAATACCATTCAGCAAATGCTCATATTAGAACAGCCTGAAATTGCTAAAACTATTATTCCTGAGGTTGAGAGCATACTCATTAAAACCGCCCTCAAACAGACATCGGGAAAAAGAAATGAAGCGGCTTTGTTATTAGGCTATGGAAGAAACACCCTGACTAGAAAAATCAAGGAGCTTAAAATTGAATAAATTTTCAATGATAAAAAGCAGAATATTTTACAAAAAATACCTCTTCCTTTTGTAAGCTGAATTAACGTATTGGAAGACCTTTTGTTCCACGAAAATCTTCTCCGTAACTCCAACGGTACGAAGTCGGAAAATAAGGAACACCACCTACCCAAACGGCATCCTTCATCATCATTCCTAAAATAAGTCCCAAATTTTCATTACCTACTGTCTTTGAAACGCATTGTTTCAATGCCTCATCCGCCTTTTTTTTCAGCTTTCTGCTTCCACCATAATAATAAGCTTTATCATGAATAACACAACACTGTCGCCAAGGTAAAGTCTTTCCTAATTTATTATGTAAAAATTTAAGTTTGGCATAAATTGCAGACATACCACCACTACACCCATCCGAATGGTACTTTGGGGTAAAGACTGGAATATCGGTTATTTTCTGCCATAGAGCCTGTTTTTTGCTACTGGCAATTTTTTTGAGAATTTCTGAGGTTGTTTTTGGTTGATGAACATCCTGTGCTAAACAAATTGCAGGAAATAACAAAGCCATTATAATTAATAATTTTCTTAGAATTAGGTAAGAAATATCTTGAGCAACTGACACAGATTTTTGTTCCCATTCAACTAACACCTGGATCTGTATAGACAGAGTAATGCAGGAGCAATTTAACGAGGCGCGCCAACTGGCACATAGCAAGCTACGCAACTTCTGGTACAACGCAGAAAACGGACAAAAAAAAACAAATCAATTGTTCTAGTTATTTCTTGTACGTTCCTTAGTACATTTGAAAATCTCATATCATCTCCGCCTATGTTAATCCAAGTGCCTGACGCACATTCCAACTAGCTATCACATCCACATTTAACCCAGTTCACACCTGAAAACTATGACTTCAATATCTGGTTTTTATTCCTTGTAAGAGAACCCCAACTAGATTGTTTCTTGTCCCACTAAATAATAAGCACGAAACAAATACTGTATCTGCTATATGTTACAGGGCGAACTTGATAGGGTTTTTATAGGGTGGGCTGGCTTTTTTGCTCACCCTACGTTCGCTTAAATTTTCAATGTCCTTATAATTTATAGTGGATACCAAAAACTTACACATTCTTACTTGTCTTTTATCTGTCTTCGCTTATACAGCAAAAATTACATAGCTAACTATATGCTCGTTGCTTTACAAACGAAGACAAACAAAAATCCTGTCCAATATTGGTAGTTTATTTACTGCGAGTTAGCTTAATACAAGTGACAAAGCTAGGCTAAGTCTTTATCACAAAATTGAATCATTATTTGTACACAATTGCTGTGGATAACTCTGTGTATAAACCCTTGAAATCAATGCCTAACCCTTGTAGATATTAGGCTTTCTTTAAATTGTATAAATAAAATGCATACATATAGTATATATGTTTTTCAACACCTTACCTTTGTCAACAGCTAATCTTGATATTGTAATGGTAAATTTTTCTGCTAATTTTCTGGTGAAATAGAGTTTGTGTATAAGTTATTGATTGTTGAAATTAACAAACCAATTTGACAGAAAATAACTGATATTCTGTTTCCTTATTATTATCTCCACGTTGAGTTTGTTCGTCAGAATTGAAAAAAAATAAATTGTACATTATGGCTCTAGATTTTGGTATGTCATCAAACTGACATATGGGCAAGTGAATGCAACACTTCATCATGGTTTTAAAAGAATAGCTATTTTTCAGGTCTTTAAGAAGATATTCTGACAAAGGATCTGAAAATAAAAAACCTATATATTTCCTATTCCTAGAATTACAGGCATCTATTATGAAC
>CAYNRB010000009.1:0-34565 GCA_964399475.1 uncultured Methylomarinum sp. | reverse complement strand
TAGCCGTGATTTTACGGCTGGTCGCCTAATCAATTTTTAGCAAACTTCAGTTTTCCCTTAGTTTAGTCCAATTGACTTGTGAGACTGTAATTAAACTCCGTTTTTTAAGACAAACACCAAAACAAGCGGAGGTTTAAGTGGCGCAAATTCTGCATATAGCAAAAATTGTGGCACTTTAGCCGTCCGCTTAATTTTTTGTTATGTGCTATCGCTTAAACTACAACAACTTTATTTGCACATGGGCCTTTCTGTCCTTGACCCACTTCAAACTCAACGGTTTGACCATCATTTAGTGTCGCGTATTCTCCGCCTGCTTGAATTTCAGAATGATGAACAAACAAATCTTTGCTTCCATCGTCTGGAGTAATAAAACCGAAACCTTTATCTGCACTAAACCATTTAACTGTGCCTTTACTCATAACGCTCTCTTTATTTTTGGTGAAAAATATAATTCTGATTTGCTATCACCATTACAAAATCAGAACTTGAATCTAGTTGAGTAGATAACGCCAAAATCCGCACGCATTATAAAGAGCCACGTTTTTTTGCTTGGTAAAAACATGACGCTTTAAATTGTCCACTGAATTTTTTGTTAACTTTTTAATCATCAATACTTAATATTGGTAATCCTTGTTCGTTTAAATTGCATTTAATTATATACCGATCTTGCCCTAAAAATCCATCCCTACTCTTACTTGTTAAAACGGAAGGCAAATTTTTCTGGTATGTTATTTGATTGAAGTAAAAATCTAATCCTGATTTTTTCGCCAGTTACCCATAAGGGGGAGCTTATCACCTAATAACTCTACTGGTTCATGATTGAATGAAATTACCACCTCTGTAACAGTAGTTCCTGTGTTAATAGCATTACAAGAAATTCATCCTCAATACTATGACCCACCAAAACCCAGAAACACTACTTTAGGTTTGAGTCTCTTTCATTCATGTTCAATATCTAATATTTGCTTCAAATTGTTTTTTCAGCAACATTCACCCTTTCTTTTTATTGTTCCACCGAGCTTCTTAACTCTTCAGCTTATAACTCTAGTGCTTTATTATTTTGGCTTAGTTTTTTCCCCTTACTGAAAAAAACAAGTATTAAGCAAAAAATAGCTAAAGAAGCAAATGCGCCAGTAAAAAAATCGCCTACTTCATTGAGTGAAGGCTATTTAACCTGCCATCAGTCATTATGTAAAGGAAAGTAATATAAATTAGCGAAATTAAAATACCGATAATTGATAATATACGATTCATTTTATTCTCAATTTCGTCTATTAAGCTAACAGCTTAATAGACGAAATTGGTCATATTTGAAATACCCATGAAGTCTGTCTATTTTAGAATCATAGAACAGTATATCCAAAATTGATAATTGATCAAAATAAAATTGAATTTTTATTACAAAAGAGCAAGATTGGTAAATACAGAAAGATTGTTGAAGATTATTTCAGTATAAGATCGTTTAGAAAAATTAAATCTTCGCGAGGGGCTTTAGATAAGCTGCTCAAGTTCAAACCTAGTCACAAAAGTTCAGAAGATGAAAAAACAGAACAACGTAAGGTAACTCGCAGTCGATAAACCACCAATACAGAGCAAGATTTTTGTTTGTCTTTAGTTGTGTAACAATAGGCGTATAGCCAGCTACCTAACTAGTTCTAAACGACTAAAGACGGACAAAAAGACCAACAAGATTAGTAGTTAATTATTGCGAGTTGCCTTATGCCAAAATAACAACTCCCCTACTATTAAAGAGCAAGAAACAGTTTTTAACTTTACTCTGTCTACAAATTAAACACAAGTTTTCCATTCTTATTTCAAAAAGATTCAATTCCACCCATATAAGGTTTTAACACCTGAGGAATATGAATCATACCCTGCTCATCCTGATAATTTTCCATTATGGCAATCAAGGTTCTACCCGCAGCCAGCCCTGATCCATTGACCGTATGCACCAATTCTGGTTTAGATGTTTCAGGATTCCGCCAGCGAGCCTGCATACGACGCGCCTGAAAATCCTTAAAATTACTGCACGAAGAAATTTCTCTATATTTCCCCTGCCCTGGCAGCCAGACTTCCAGGTCATAAGTTTTTGAAGATGAGAACCCCGTATCTCCACTGCATAGCAAAACTTTTCTATACGGCAATTCCAATTTTTTGAGGATGTTCTCAGCATGAGAGGTGAGTTCTTCATGCGCTTTTAACGATTCTTCCGCTGCAACAATTTGTACCAGCTCAACTTTTTCGAATTGATGCTGACGAATCATTCCTCTTACATCTCGCCCATAAGCACCTGCTTCGCTACGAAAACAAGGCGTATGACAAACGAATTTTAAAGGCATTTCTTTAGCATTAACAATCACATCCCTGACCATGTTAGTCACAGGCACTTCGGCAGTAGGTATTAAATATAAAGCCGGATCATTATTGACTTTAAACAGATCATCTTCAAATTTTGGCAATTGCCCTGTGCCGTATAAACTGTCCGCATTAACTAAAAATGGCACATAGGTTTCGGTATAACCATGCTCAGCAGTATGTGTATCCAACATTAATTGAATAATCGCACGTTGCAACCGAGCTATTGGCCCTTTTAAAACAGCGAATCGGGCACTGGTAATTTTTGCAGCCAATTCAAAATTCAGTCCTTTATTACCCCCCAAATCCACATGATCTTTTGCCTGGAATGAAAATTCAGGAATTTTGCCCCAGCTACTAATTTCTATATTGCTTTCTTCATCTTTCCCCGCTGGAACAGCTTCATCAAGAAAATTTGGCAATACCTGCATTAAAACTGACAATTCTTGCTGAAGAGTGGATAACTCTGTTTCCGCGTCTTTTAATTGATCACCTAATTGCTGAACCTGATCAAGCAGAGGTTGAATATCCTCACCTTTAGCCTTTGCCTGACCTATACTTTTTGCATTTTTATTCCGTTCGTTCTGCAATTCCTGAGTTTTTATCTGAACAATTTTTCTTCTGCTTTCCAATGACTCATAAGCCTTAGCGTCAAAAGCAAAAGATCGACGATCTAATTGTTTTTTCACCTCATCAAGATCAGTTCTAAATAAACGGGGGTCTAACATAAAATAAATAACCTAAATATAAAAAAAGAGTGTTTTGTAATTATTCCAAAGAGGAATATTATTAGCTTTAGATTTAATGACTTAAGACAATCAATATATTGCCTCGTAGGTTAGGTTAGATTTTTGAGTATAGCGAAAAAACGTAACCCAACAATAATCTGCACTCTGCGTAAATGTTGGGTTACGTTATCGCGCTTCGCTTGATAAGCTAACCCAACCTACCGGTCTAGCATTACATGCTTATATTTGTTTGCCTGCTAAAAAACCCATCCAGAGCGCAGCACTGCATATCATTAAATTACTAAAAAGTGTTACTGAAATAGATTTTAAATGCGATTCAAAAGAATGCCCTTGCTCAATAAAATTCAACACCAGATAGAGACTGGATAAGGTCAGAAAAAGTCCAATCAAGATCACAACCAGCGTGCCATTATATTCGATAGACAAACTGACTTTGTTTAATAAAACAGTACTGACCAAACCAATTAAAAAAGCACCCAGTATATTAACGAAAAGTAGCGCATAAGGGATAACCCAGTCCATCCAATGGAAAGTGCCATTAGAATCCGAAAATAAGCCTCTTCCTAAAGTCAAACCTACCCAGACGGCAAAAATACAGACCAAAACACTAATTAAAACATTCAAAGCCGCTTTGACTAACTGGCCTTGTTCAATTAAATACAAGGTATCTAAAGAAAAGGTGGAAAAGGTAGTTAATGAGCCAAATAATCCGATCAAAATGGCTGACCGATATTCAATAGACAAAGAAACTCGCTGTAGTAGCAAAGCTTCGGTCATCAAACCAATTAAAAACGAACCGATTAGATTAACACTTAAAGTGCCATAGGGAAAACCGCGCCCTAGCCAATGATAAACGCCTGTGGAGATAAAAAAACGTAAGACAGCACCCAAGGCTCCACCTAAAGCAATGGCTATCACCTGGTTCATTTTTAGGCTTTAATAAAGTGTTCGCGGTAATACTTTAACTCATCTATCGATTCTATAATATCGTCCAATGCTTTATGAGCTGATTTTTTTTCTATACCCTTTTGAAGCTCTGGTGCCCAATGCGATGCCAATATCTTTAATGTGGAGACATCTAGATTACGATAATGAAAATATTTTTCCAAAGCAGGCATGTAATGATAAAGAAAACGCCGATCCTGACAGATACTATTTCCACATATGGGGGAGATATTTTCAGGCACCCATTGCTTTAAAAATTCAATCGTTTGCCTTTGTGCTTCGGCATCATCGATAGTCGATTGCTTTACTCGCTCTATTAAACCTGATTGCCCATGGTGCGTTTGATTCCAGTCATCCATCGCCTCTAATGCGGCATCAGACTGATGCACAGCAAGAATCGGCCCTTCTGCAAGGATATTTAGGTTTTTATCAGTTATAATAGTAGCAATCTCAATAATTAGATCATGATCGGGGTCTAGCCCTGTCATTTCCAGATCAATCCATATTAAATTACTAGAATCCTGTGCCATATTGTTTCCATAATGATGTTAATTGCATTAAATTGTAGCATTGGCTAATCTGTAACGCTAATTCTTAAAACCCGATTTATTAACCCAATAATCATGAATACATTCACTTTTATATTTTTAATTGCCTTAGTTGTTTCGTACGCGATTCAATTCTGGCTGTCTATGCGCCAAAAATCTTTTGTTTCAAATCATCGAGCTGAGGTTCCTGAAGCCTTTCAAGACGTGGTCTCATTAAAGGCACACCAAAAAGCCGCAGACTATACAATCGAAAAAAGTAAGTTAAGTGATATTGATAGTGTTATGGGTATTGTGTTTTTACTCCTATTAACTTTAGGAGGAGGCATTAGTCTGGCCTTTTCGTTTTGGTCATCCTTTGAATTAGCACCCATGCTTGCCGAATTGGCAGCTGTTGCCAGTATTTTTTTGGTGATGACAGTGCTTGAAATTCCAACCAGCTTATACCAAACCTTCGTTATTGAAGAAAAATTTGGCTTCAACAAAAGTACCTTGAAGCAATTTTTTAAAGATCAAGCCACTTCAATAGCTTTAGTCATAGCAATTGGCATGCCTATACTGGCACTGCTAGTCTGGGTGATGGATAGTGTCGGGGAATACTGGTGGCTGTATGCCTGGGCAATATTGATGTGCATTACATTATTAATGAGCTGGTTATTTCCCACCCTTATTGCCCCCTTATTTAATAAATTTACTCCGATGGAAGATGGTTCGTTAAAAGAACGAATTAAAGGCCTGCTAACTCGCTGCGGTTTTAATAGTGATGGTATTTTCATCATGGACGGTTCTAAACGTTCAGGCCATGGAAATGCTTATTTCACAGGCATGGGAAATAACAAACGCATCGTATTTTATGACACATTAGTAGAATCTTTGGATGAAGAAGAACTGGAAGCGGTATTAGCCCATGAACTGGGTCACTTTAAATGCAAGCACGTCACCAAAATGCTGATTTCATCTTCTATCATGACCTTATGCAGTTTTGCTATTTTAGGCTGGCTAATTACTCAAGACTGGTTCTTTAGTGGCTTAGGTGTTGAAACTCATTCAAATGCAGCTGCCCTATTAGTATTCACTTTGGTATCACCTGTTTTTACCATTTTCATTCAACCGATTAGCGCTTATTTCCAAAGAAAATTTGAGTTTGAAGCGGATGATTTCGCATCCAATAATGCACAAGCCAGCAAATTGATTAGCGGCCTGGTTAAATTGTATGAAGAAAATGCCAATACCTTAACTCCCGATCCTTTGTTTTCTGCATTTCATTATAGCCACCCCCCCGCTGCTATCCGTATTGCCAATCTAGAATCTAAAATGCAATCTACCTAATGGCAGAACAAGAATTGATAGAGGGATTGGTTATTTCTCATTTGGGTCAAGGTATTGCCGTTGAAATTTCAAACCGCATTTTATTATGTCAAACACGCCGTAAACTAGAAACTGTCGCTGTGGGTGATCAGGTGATGATTACAAAATCATCACCTGATCAAGGCCGTATTGAAAAGATCTTACCTAGACGTTCTTTATTACAACGTCCTAGTCGAAATAAAAAAACTCGCCCTGTTGCGGCCAATATTGATAAAGTTTATGTGGTCTTTGCTAAAGAACCGGATTGTGATTTTTTATTGATTGATCAATATCTGGTTATTTGTGAAAACAGAAATATCGATGCGGTTTTGATTTTAAATAAAATTGATTTAAATCTTTCTAAAGCCTTTACAGATGAATTACAGCAATATAAAAAACTGGGTTATCACTTACATCAAGTCAGTGCGATAGAAAATATTGGAATTTCAGAACTAAAAACCGCCTTAAACAATCAAATCAGTATTTTTGCCGGTCAATCGGGTGTGGGGAAATCCTCTTTAACCAATGCATTGATTCCAGATAAACAGTTAAAAACCAACACTATCTCTGAAATAACCAAACATGGTCGCCACACTACTACAGCAGCAACCCTTTATCATTTACCTGATGGCGGTGATTTAATAGATACGCCCGGTGTTGCCATATTTGGATTAGCCGATTTATCTGAACAACAATTAGCTTGGGGCTATCGCGAATTTCAACCCTTAATTGAACAGTGCCAATTTAATGACTGTCGACATTTGAAAGATAAAGGCTGCGCGGTAAGGCCAGCCGCAGAAAAAGGTGAACTATCTCAACGACGCTATCAACGTTTTTTAAAATTAAGAGAAAAACTACAACTTAATTGAATGTATTTTTTGTATCTACTGTAGGTTACAGAGTGAACTTGATAGAATTATTGTAGGGTAGACAGTCTTTTTTGCCTACCATAGCCCACTCCAACTGGTGGACAAAAAAGCCTGTCCACCCTACATTTCCTTAAATTTTCAACTTCCCTATCATTCATAGTGGAAACATAATTATCTTATTTTCATAAACATCTTCAATTCAAAACCGTATCTCATATCAAGATAAAAACTGGAGCACATAATGACTGAATTTCAAACATTTGATGTGCCTTCCGCAGTCGCCTTTTTAGCATGGCCTGGAATCCCCGCACCTGAAGGAGCCAATTTACTAGCCATGCAATATAGCTTTGAACGAACGCTGGAATTACCTAGCCAAGAAATCCAGGCATTACAATGGAAACAACTTTCAATATTATTAGCTCATGCAAAATCAACTATCTCTTTTTACCAAGATAAATCTGTTTATTCATGGCCTGATAGAGTCAATTCAATTGAAGACTTTTCTGAATTACCTATCTTAACTCGTTCAATGGTGCAGAAAGCTGGGGATATGTTACTCAGTAACGCCATCCCCAAAGAGCATGGGGCAATCAGTAGCATCCAAACATCAGGCTCTACCGGCCAACCGATCAAAGCCTACCGTACCGCATTATTTAATTTTTTTTGGAGAGCCTTTACCGTACGAGATCATTTATTACATCGACGTAATTTTTCACTCAAACTAGCGGCTATCCGTCCTGAAATTAATTTGCAACCTGGTCAATCTCATTCATTTAAAAACTGGGGAACAGCAACACAACCCATTGTCAAAAGTGGTAACAGTATTGTCATGTCTAGCAATAGCAATATCAATGCTCAGGCAGACTGGTTGATCAAAGAAAACCCAGCTTATCTATTGACTATGCCATCTAATCTTTATGCCCTGGCAATTTTTTTTCAACAAGCCAATTTGCAGTTGCCTGGTTTACGAGAACTTCGAACTTATGGCGAAACACTGACCGCACATTGTCGAGAATTATGCGCCGAAGTTTTTGGGGTTAAAATCAAGGATATGTACAGTGCGCAAGAAGTGGGCTATTTAGCTTTACAGCACCCCGAAAATGAAACTTATTTAGTTCAGTCCGAAGGTGTTTATCTGGAAGTCTTGCGAGAAAATGGGGAAGCTTGTACAGAGGGAGAAATTGGAAGTGTTGTGGTAACACCTTTACATAATTTTGCCATGCCTCTATTACGCTACGAAATAGGTGATTATGCGCAAGTAGCTGAACAAAACCCCAAAGGTGTAGGCTCTTTACTTCTGGAAAAAATTTTAGGCAGAACCCGTAATATGCTGGTTTTGCCTGATGGAAGCAAACATTGGCCCAGTTTTCCCGCTGAATTATGGCGTGCAATAGCACCGATCAAACAGTTTCAATTAACTCAAAAAGAGAGAAAAACCATTGAAGTCAGACTGGTGGTTGAAACGGCTTTAACTAAAGAGCAAGAACAAGCAGTTAAAGCCATGCTCAGCAAACAGCTATTCTATCCGTTCAAATATAAACTGATCTACGTCAGTATGATTGAAAGAGCAAAGTCAGGAAAATTTGAAGATTTTATTTCCCTGGTTATTTAATCAACATTTTGTAAAAGATATTCAATAGATAAATTATCAAACATCGCTGATCCGGTAGAAATAAAAACCTTTTTTTCAGAAACAGCCAAAGCCTCAGCTTTTTTGCAAACTGCTAATAAATCCATTATCTTATTTTTGTCTAAATACCCTTCTTTATGCCATTGTTGCAAATCACCAAAATTAATCGCATCTTCTGAATCCACAAAAATTGGCTGGTATTGTGACCAGGCTTGAGACAGTTCATGCTGATCATTAATATCCGCACCTAAACTCAGTGTTAAATTGGCATGAGTATCTTTTGGTTCACATAATTGGGTGGCACTGGTTGTTGCCAACACCAGTACGTCTGATGGTGCATTACGAAGTGAAGATTTTGCAGAAAAAATAGCGGTGGAATGAATGGATGACAAATATTCGGCACAGGCTTGGGCTCTACCTGGAACAATGTCAATAAATACGATATTTTTGAATTTCAAAAAACTGACTGCATACAAGGCAGTATAAAAACCCACTCTGCCAGCACCAACGATAGCCAGTGATTCATTTTTGCTACTTAATAGCGACATAGCAATTACAGCACAAGCTCCCGTTCTGGCAGATGACAATAAACAGCCATCAATAATATGACTGATAAAATGTTCGTCTTTATCAATTACAAAAGCTTTTCCAACGGTAATCTGATCCGGCACCAATTCTTGTTTCCTATTGGTACCTATAATTTTTACAATATGCAGGTTATTGTCGGGATGCTGTGTAATGCATGGCATTACTCGATAATCTCCCGTCCTCATGTGCGCATCAAAAACCATTTTAGGCGGTAGAACCATCTCTGACTGACCTGTCGCAATCATCTTTAACCGAGATAAAAGAAAATCAATATATTCAAGCGGATTTGAAGTCAGAATTTCATGTATATCATCATCTTTCAAAAATAAAAAAGGTTCATCACTGACACGAAGAATCGAATTGAGTTGTTTAGATAGTGAGGGCATTTATTTTCCATGCCTATGGTACAAAAAAGAAATTTTGGAAGAATAAAACCTACTCTTTCCCATACTCTAATTTATGAAATATAGATTTTAACAGCCAACATGAAACCTTGATTTCGCTTCGCTTCATCAAGGCTACAATAATCTCAAGTTAATGGATACAAGCGCAGGTTAGGGAAACTTAAAAGTTAGGTTTCTTATGCATATTGCCTGCTACGCTGTTAATTCTGACTAAAGTTAACTAATTCAAACTTGAACGATACATTATCTATTAACTTTATATTGACCTGGAAGTTATTTGAACCCACTACAATACAAGGAAACTGAACTTGCAAAGTTTGTTGATTGAAATTGGCACATTGATTCAAATTAGCTTGATTAATCTGTTGGGCAGAATCCAGTATCAATTGAATTGGGTTATCATTTATTAATGACAATTGAGCCGTAAACACCTGATTTCCGACAGTGACACAGGGCACACTGAGTTTGTTGTTACTGAAAGTTGAACATTGCGCTGAGACTTCAGACGTACCAAAAAACTCATCAACCAGTACGTCTAATTTTACATTTAAATTACCTACGCGGACATTTCTAGTTAGCGTACCTAAATCGGGATGAGTAAAGGTAAGACTGTAATCTTTATTTGCTGTTACTTCTACTCCATATCCACCCGCAGAGGCTGTTGTTGTTTGCAAATTACCTGATCCAGTAATTCTAATATCGACTGCATCAACACCTTCACCAGCATCATAGATCTGATTACCATCCAAATCTTGATATACCACCCCTAAAAGGATAGGCAGACTGCCAGGTTTGCGAGCAAAATCAGTAGTTAGCATACCTGCATTCAAATTTACACCTTCACTAAAAAATTGCCCAAATGCCAGTCCAACACCTACCTCTCTAAAACCCGAATCAAGTATGGATACTCTATGTCCACGATCAAGAAAGTCTGCATCAATGAACAAGCTGTCATGCAAAAACAGACTGACAAATGTTTCATCTATAGCACCAGTTGAACCTCCAAAAGCAATATTTTCTTCAGCAGCCTGGAAGCTGTAGCCAGCACTACTAATCCGATCAAATGGTGTCTCTCCATTTGGATTATCATGTTCAAAAAAATTCCGGTCTAACATATCCTGGCTATGACCACGCGCAGATTGAATTAATTGCGCATTAGAACTTAAAGGCTGTACCGGCTGGCTACTAATTGCACCTGCTTTAGTCCCTTCAAACAAATCAATACCTAACCGTGCGGCTTCTGCCAGTGGATTCATGCGGGCACGATTAATGGCTTCTAGATGGGCTTGTTCATTAGCGGTTGGATTCCCAAAATTCATTGCTTGACTTGAAGTCATGCTAACTAAAAAAGCAAGGTACAAAAGTGGAATAATGTTCTTTTTCATTAAAATACACCAGGTAAAAGAGGTAGTAACATAGAAGCAGAGAATGAAATGTATAAGTAAAAGATCCTGCATCGAATTATAAAGTAAATTCTTGACTCCGTGTCTATACTTCGCACAGTCAGGGATAATTTACGACGCAAATATCGACTATTAGCATCTGAAAACGTTCAGCAAACTTAATTCACAAAGGCACCTATTGTTGAATTTTGCGTTTTTCTGCATTCCTTATAAATTTTTGCCGTGTATTTGCATCAACCAATGTCCATTGCATTATTTCTGTCAGACTCCGAAAGCACCCCAAACAAATATCGCTTTCATCCAAACAACAGTTTTTTACACAAGGTGATTCGACAACAATATTGTCTTTTGTTTTATTCATTAAAAAGTTCCAGCCAATGCACTACCTCAATATCAGCAGATTCTTTTAAATGAGTTAAACAACCAATATTTGCCGTTGCAATCACATCAGCTTGCTGTTCTTGTAGAGCTGCTAACTTATTTTCTTTCAACTGTTCTGACAAATCGGCTTGTAACAATGAATAGACGCCCGCCGAACCACAACACAAATGCGCATCATTTATTGTGGTTAAAGAAAACCCTGTTTTTATCAACAGATTCTCCACCACACCAGCTAACTTTTGCCCATGCTGCAAAGTACAAGGTGATTGAAAGGCAATTTTTTGATTCTTTTGCTGTTTGCTTAAGTTAATTACCGATAAATCTTCCTGACTGATTATTTCACTAATATCTTTTACTTTTGCTGAAAACAGGCGTGCTTTGCTGGCATACTGCTCATCGTATTGAAGCAATGTCGCATATTCTTTAAGCATCAAACCGCAGGCACTGGAAGTCATCATAATCGCCATTACTTCTTGATTAATAAGAGGCCAGCAAGCATCAATATTTTTCCGGGCAAATTGTTTTGCCTTTTCATGATCGGACAAATGATAATTTAATGCACCACAACAGACACTGGCATTCACAGATAACACTGATATGCCAAGTTTATCTAAAATATTGGCTGCTGCAATATCAATATTAGGAGCTAATGTGGGTTGAACACAACCAGAAAGGAGTAGTATTTTTCGGCCGTGAATGGCTATCGGAGATTTTTTTACAGGCTGAACAACAGATGATATTTTATTTTTAAAGTCTGCTGGCACGACTGGCTTTACTAGCCTCGCTACTCTCATTAAACAGTTAAATCTTTGCCTAAAGGGGAAAACAGTCAACATTAACCAACGAATCATTCGATCTAATAAAGGCCGTTTAATTTGTTCGTTTAGAATAACCTGACCCAGATCCAGCAAGCGACCATATTTTACCCCAGATGGACAGGTGGTTTCACAGGAACGACAATTTAGACAGCGATCAAGATGCTGCCGAGTTAAGTGACTTACCTTTTCGCCTTCCAGCATTTGTTTTAATAAATAAATTCGTCCTCTAGGCCCATCTAGTTCATCACCCAATAATTGATATGTCGGACAGGTAGCATTACAAAAGCCACAATGTACACAAGAACGTAAAATACTATCCAGTTCTTGATGTTCTGTTCTGGATTTTATAGACTCCGATAGATTTGTTTGCATTTACCAATCTCTAACCACGCGAAAGGGATTAAAAATTCCCTTGGGATCAAATGCCGTTTTGATATTTCTATTTAATTTTTTCAAGGTCTCAGGTAACGGTTGAAACAAATCTGCCGTTCGATCACGGGCTCGAAAAAGAGTTGCATGACCCTGTAACTTTTCTGCCATTTTAAAAACAGTCATAGAATCTTCATTCGTTATTAACCATCTCTGGGCACCGCCCCATTCATAAAACCATTCACCTACTAATAAAATTTCAGGTGTTGCAGGCGGAACAGAAATACGCCACAAATCGCTAGCATTTTTCATCCAGCCCCTTTTATGTTCATTACACTCGTTCCAGAATTTTTTTGGCTGGGATAGCCACTCGCCGCCAATTTTTTTTTGCGCTGCTATCATGGTTTTTTCTGAACCGGACAACCTGACATAGATTAATTGTCCATCAAAACTAAGACCCGATAACGGTAATGATTTTTTTGACAAGGCCGTCATCTTATCTAACGCATCATTCAGATTTAACTCGAAAACAAGAGTTTTCTCTGCAACTGGCAAAGGTAATACTTTAAGAGATATTTCCATGATGATGCCTAAAGTCCCCAGCGCTCCGACCATCAATCTAGACACATCATATCCAGCAACATTTTTCATCACTTCACCACCAAATGACAAAAATTCAGCTTTTCCATTAATTATTTTGCAACCTAAGACAAAATCACGCACTGATCCGGTAAAAGGTCGTCTTGCACCTGAAAGCCCACAGGCAATAGTGCCTCCTAACGTGGCAGTATCTGAAAAATGAGGCGGTTCAAAAGCTAACATTTGCCCCTGTTCAGCCAAGGTTTGCTCGATAACGGATAATGCGGTTCCAGCTCTTGCACTTAATACCAATTCTGAGGGATGGTAATTGATGATACCTTGGTGAGATGTTGTATCTAGAATTTCGCCTTGAGGGATTCGCCCATAAAAAGATTTACTGGCTCCGCCTGAAATTTGCAGCGGCGTTTGTGATTCTATGGCTTGTAAAACGGAATCCTGAATTGATTCTGTTTGATCGTTGTTTTGCATTGTTTGCCCTACAACAAGAGAGAAAAATCAATAGTGGCCATTTAATATCAATTTTTGATCGGAGAAACACGCACCAAAATTCCAAACTTAGGGTGATCCAGATAATGGACTTCGTTTAATTTGAAACGGCGTTTTTCATTGAGACGAAAAATAGTAGAGGATTCTGGTGAATATTCAATATCTGCAATCATATGAATAAGACTACCTCTTTGCAATCGAAAAAAACCATTAATAGTCCCATTTCCGCCTCTGATTCGTACGCCATCACTTACGCTGTTTTCTTTAACGGCTTGGATCCAAGCTCTATGCAGAAGGGGTTGATAATTCTGGCCTCTGGCTAGTTTGGAATAACTTCCATATAATTTCATTGAATCAGAACCCAGTCTTTCCAGAGATGCACCTGGAATCATACGCCTGGGCCAGGCAATCTTACTTTCAGTTTGATCAAAAACTTCGGTATTAGGCATATTTTGAGAAAAAATTAGAATCTCTATCGAATACAGCCCCCCTGCCGCATGTACATGTAAACTAAAAAGTATTAATACTGATGCTAATAATGTCTTTAATTTCATTTAAACTCCAAAATTATTCATTCGGTTATTTTCGATACTCGCTAGTATATTAAAACCTTCCTCTAGACGCATTTATAATTAAAATAAAAGTGCATATAAGATGTGCTGACTTTTCCATCAAATCCAGAATCACCAAATTCAATTTGTTACTTTGTCCAATGCAAGTTTATTCAACAAGTCAGTTATAAATTCTATTTTTTCATCAATAAATTCAAAGGCTTTAGTAAACCTTAATTTATTTGAGCCATCAAACTGGTAGCGCTGTGGTTGCGTTTGAATTAATGAAATTAACGCTTCGGTGTTAATTTTAGGCTCCGAATTAAATACGATTCTACCGCCTGCCACATGCATATCAATTTTTTTAACGCCTAATGGCTGCGCCAGTTGCTTTAATTCTGTGACACTAAACAAGGCTTTAACGGCATCAGGTAACAAACCAAAACGATCTATCATTTCTACTTTTAAATCACGTAACTCTTGTTCTGTTTCTGTACTGGCAATCCGTTTATATAAAACTAGTCGTGCATGAATATCGGGCAGATAATCATCGGGAATCAAGGTCTGGGTTTGCAAATCTACCTCTGGCCCTGTTTCCATCGGTGCATCCAATTCCGGATGCTCACCTGATTTCAAGGCATTCACCGCGCGTTCTAATAATTCAGTATACAAGGTAAAACCAATTTCCTGAATCTGACCACTCTGTCCATCACCCAGTAATTCACCTGCACCACGTATTTCCATATCATGTGAAGAGAGCATAAAGCCTGCGCCTAACTCACCCGATGCTACTACGGCTTCTAAACGTTTTATCGCATCTTTACTCATCAAACTCTTTGGTGGTACGACTAGATAAGCATAGGCTCGATGATGCGAGCGCCCTACTCTTCCCCGAAGTTGATGTAATTGCGCCAAACCTAATTTATCCGCTCGATTAATGATAATCGTATTGGCAGTGGGTATATCAATACCGCTTTCAATAATTGTCGTACTTAACAGTAGGTTGAAACGTTGATGATAGAAATCTAGCATAATCTGTTCGAGTTCCCGTTCGGGCATTTGACCATGGGCTATTTGAACTCTGGCTTCAGGTACCAATTGCTCTATCTCCCTGGCCATTTTATCCATGGTTTTAACATTATTATGTAAAAAGAAAACCTGTCCACCCCGTTTAATTTCTCTTTGACAGGCTTCTTGAATTTGCACATCCATCCATTCATTAATGAAAGTTTTAATCGGGTGCCGGTTAGGTGGCGGTGTGGCAATAATAGAAATATCCCGTAAACCTGCCATGGCCATATTCAGTGTTCTTGGTATAGGCGTGGCGGTTAAGGTCAATAAATCTAATTCATAACGTAATTTTTTGAAATGCTCTTTCTGACGCACGCCAAAACGATGTTCTTCATCAATGATAACCAAGCCTAACGCTTTGTACTTCAATTCTTTAGAAAGTAACTTATGCGTACCAATGATAATATCAACCTGACCGCCTTCCAGCTCAGCAACAATGATCTTTTGCTGTTTAGCAGAAACAAAACGTGATAACACTTCAACTTTTACAGGCCACTCTGCGAATCGGTCTCTAAAATTCTGAAAATGCTGCTGTGCTAATAAAGTAGTAGGGACTAATATCGCAACCTGTTTTCCGCTTTGAACAGCAATAAATGCAGCTCGCATTGCCACTTCGGTTTTACCAAAACCCACATCACCGCAAATTACCCGATCCATGGGTTGTTGCCCCAGCATATCTTGATATAGTGCATCAATAGCCGTTTGTTGATCGGGGGTTTCTTCAAAAGGAAATTCGGCCGAAAAAGCCAGATAATCCTGATCATCAATGATAAAAGCATGCCCCTGTTTAGCGGCTCGTTTAGCATGAATGTCCAGTAATTCTGCCGCCACATCTCGGGCACGTTCCATGGCTTTTTTCTTGGCTTTACTCCAGCGGTCACTGCCTAATTTATGTAAAGGTGCATTTTCAGCACTCACACCACTGTAACGTCCTATTAGATGGAGTGATGAAACGGGCACATAAAGCTTGTCATCTCTAGCATATTGCAAAGTTAAAAACTCAGCTTCTATGCCGCCAATCTCAATGGTTTGTAAACCTAGATAGCGCCCAACACCGTGTTCCTGATGAACCACGGGTGAGCCTATGGTCAATTCATTCAGGTTATTAAAAATGTTTTCCAGCTCTTTAGCCGCAGATTTTCGCCTTCTGCGTCTTTGCTGAACTTTCTCGCCACTAAACTGCCTTTCAGTAATAATGGCAAGCGCCGGATCATCTATTAATAATCCATGATCCATCGGTGCAATAATAATACCCGGATCTGTCGATTGATTATCCTTGCTAAAAGCCTTATCTAAAAAGCCCTGCCAGGAAGGATACTGTTTTAATTTTATTTTAAATTTGTTAAGCTTTTCTATCAGACCTTCTCTATGACCAGCTGTTTCTGCAACAAAAAGTACATTCCCTGCAAACTCGTCAAGAAAACTGAGTAGCCGATTGGCGGGCTCTTTCAACCGGCTATCAATGGCCAGTTCAGGCAACAATCTACAGTTAAAATCTATGCCTGAGTCAGCCTGTTTTGTGATTATTATTTTAGAAAACTTGTCGATTTTTAATTGGAAATCTTCGGCAGAGAGAAACAACTGTTCAGGTTCCAGAAGGGGTCGGTCAACATCATATTTACGTTGTTGAAAACGTTCATCCGCTTCGTGGTAAAAACCTTTTGCTGATTCAAGATATAACTCCGGCAAAATCAAAAGTGTAGTTTCTGGTAAATAATCAAATAATGTTTCTGTATTGTCTACAAATAAAGGTAAATAGTATTCAATTCCACTGGGGGTAATGCCTTTACTCACATCCAGATATAAAATATTCTTAGGGGAAACTTCGGGAAATTGCTTTCTAAAAGCTTGACGAAAGTGTTTAATGGCCTCATCAGTAAAAGGAAATTCCCTGGCTGGAAACAACTGTATTTCATCAATTTTTTCCAAAGATCGCTGGGTTTCTGGATCAAAGGTTCTGATTGATTCTATTTCATCATCAAATAATTCTATACGATAGGGTAACTTACTGCCCATTGGATATAAATCAATGATTGATCCGCGTATTGCGAATTCAGCATGTTGGTAAACTTGCGAGACACACTGATAACCGACACTTTCTAATTTAATCCGGTTAAGTTCCAAATTGAAAATCCCCCCGACCTCAATGGAAAAGCAATTAGCTAACACATGCTCTCTAGGTGCCAGCCGATGCATTAAGGTAGAAACTGAAACAACTAGGGCTCCGCGTTTAGTCTCAGGCAAAGCCGCCAAGGTTTTTAATCGATCAGAAATAATATCCGGTAAGGGTGAAAAAACATCATAAGGTAAGGTTTCCCAATCTGGGAAATGTAAAATAGGGTATTCATCGCTTAAGAAAAAAGATAATTCATGTTCCAGCCTAAGCGCGGTTTGATTATCAGCTGTGACTATGACAAACAAACGCTTTTCGTTTTTAATCGCCGATGCAATAGCCAGTGAATCAGCACAGCCATTCAAGCCAGTCCAGAATAATGCCTGAGTGTTTTCTTTAGGTAAATTAGGTAAAAAAATTGAATTGTCTGGCATTGCTTTAAAAGGCTGTTCAAAAAGTGGATATTATACCCTGTTGATTACAGCGCTTGTTTTTACATTTGCTGCTGTTTAAGGAACATGCGCGAAAATCTTGGGCAAGTTACAAATATGTTGGATGAGCAAAGCAACAGCGTGTCTATCAAGCCATACCAGCGGTGATTTTCATGCTATTAAGACTATTTTTTTAATGTCCATGTTCATTTCTATCTTTCACATAGTATATTTCTCAGATCTATTGATAGAGTCAGAGTAAGTTCTAATATATACTTCACACGGTCACAGTTGCGGATTTCTAGCGGTCGGTTTTTGCCGATAGACTGCGTTACTGAAACAGTTGCGTAGCTTGCTATGCGCCCGTTTTAGCGCCTTGCTATCGACAAAAACCAACTCGCTATAAATTCCGCAACCGTGACCGCGCGAAGTATAGATATACAGTATCAGAATTCGATCGGCAAATATTGTTTACTTAATAGATGTATTTATTTGCTAAATGACTAAATAACAATCGAATATCGGTTGATTATTCTTATGGGTTATGCCTATAGTCGCTTGTGATTGAAGTTTATCTACCTAATGGGAATTTAAGATGTCTGTTCAAATAAAAAAAACTGCGCATGGTGGTTGCCCACATGATTGTCCTGATACTTGTTCAATGGTTTATGAAATTGAAGATAATAAACTGGTAGGTGTTAAAGGCAATCCAGATCATCCCATGACGCGGGGTGGGCTGTGTGTCAAATTAAAGGACTATGAAAAACGGCATTATCATCCAGATCGCCTTCTTTACCCGTTAAGACGCACGGGACCTAAAGGCAGCAAACAGTTTGAAAGAATAAGCTGGGATGAAGCATTGGATGAAATAACCACGAAATGGAAAGCCATTATTGCAGAACATGGTCCGCACGCAATTATGCCCAATAGTTATCTTGGCAACCAGGGGCTAGTACACGGTTTAAATGGAGGTGATGCTTTTTTTAATAGGATGGGAGCCACTGTGACTGAGCGTACCTTTTGTGGGGAAGGTTCTTGTACTGCCTGGTTACTGACTGTTGGCCCTACTGCGGGTGTTGATCCAGAAAGTTTTATTCATTCTAAATATATCGTTCTTTGGGCTTGCAATTCTGTGAGTACTAATATTCATCATTGGCATATTGTTAAACAAGCTCAGAAAAAAGGGGCAAAAGTCATTGTTATTGATTCTTACGCCTCGAAAACGGCTAAAGAGGCTGATTGGCATATTGCACCTAAACCTGGAACCGATGGCGCATTAGCAATGTCGATGATTCACACTATTATTAAAGAAGGATTAGTCGATCAAGATTATGTGGATAATTACACGCTTGGCTATTCTGAATTAGCCGAACGGGCTAAAGACAAAACACCCGAATGGGCAGAACAAATCACTGGAATACCAGCAAAAGACATTCGGCAGTTTGCCAGAGAATATGCGACTACACCTCCCGCAGCTATTCGTCTGGGTGTTGCACTGGAAAGGAGTTACGGTGGTGGTCAAGCCATTCGTGCTGTGACTTGTCTCCCTGCTTTAATTGGTGCCTGGCGACAGGTAGGCGGTGGCGCACTACAATTTCCCGTATGGGAACATCCCTATAAATTTGACGTGATTAGTCGACCCGATTTAATCCCAGAAGGTACACCGGTTGTTAATAATCTTCAACTCGGTCGACTACTGACGGGTGAAATAAAGCTTGATACACCGATTAAGTCGATGATGTGCTGGAACACTAATCCTGTCACCCAAGCCCCTGAAACCGATAAAATTATCGAAGGTTTAAAACGCGAAGATCTGTTTATGGTGTCAGCAGAACATTTCATTTCTGATACGGCCGCTTATGCCGATATCGTTTTACCTGCATCCATGGGCGCAGAAATGGAAGATATGATTCTTTCATGGGGACATCTCTATCTAACTTACAATGAAAAATGTGTTGAATCACCAGGTGAAGCGATTCCAAATAATGAAATATTCCGGCGCTTGGCACAACGTATGGGATATGAAGAAGAGAATTTTAAATGGTCAGATAGTGAATGTCTTGTAAATTATGTAGACTGGGATTCTCCTGCTTGTGAGGGTATTGATTTAGCTTATATGCGCGAACATGGTTTTGCACGCTTAACCGTTGGTACTAAAGATGACCGTGCCCCTCACAAAGAAGGCAACTTTCCTACGCCTTCAGGAAAATGTGAATTTAAACTGGATGGTGCGACTAATTTTGTAGCAGGGCCTTTTCGCCAAATGTATGAAGGCTTTCAATCAGGAGAATTGTTAGATAATCTACCGGATTATGTAGCCTCTAAAGAAACCCCCGAAAGCAACCCAAAACTGGCTGAAAAGTACCCATTAAATATCATTTCACCCAAAAGCCATGGATTCTTGAATTCCTGTTACGCCAATATGGAACAAAAAATAAAAGGGCAAGGGGAACAATTTGTTTTGATTAATGCTATTGATGCGAATGCTCGTGGTATTAATAAGGATGATAAGGTGCGTGTCTTTAATGATCGGGGGGCATTTGAAGGAGAAGCTAGACTGACAGAGGATGTGAATGCAGGCATCATTGTCGCAACATTAGGCTATTGGCGGCAGTTAAATAAAGGGACAGTCAATTGTATTAGTTCAGCTGAATTTGTTGATATGGGACATGCACCTACATTCTCGGATAACTTAGTTCAGATAGAATTAGTAAGGTAATCCATTTATATATTTATCAGCTGTCATAATTATAAATACATAACTAAATTAAGATGCTATATAAAGTAGGGCGGCTCTTTTTATAGCATCTTAACTAGTACTCCGACAATTCAGGTTTGATGAGTTGGGGTTAATGTAGAGCGGACGTCAGTCCGCTACAAATTCAATTTTAAGAGAATAGCGGACTAAAGTCCGCTCTACAATATTCATCAAACCAAAGTTGACGTACTAATAGTTGCGTAGCTCACTATGCGCCTATTTATACAACACTGAATATGAAAAAAATCCTGCGTAAAAATTTTGTTAAATTAATTATACTTGAGGTACTTAGGCAACACGCAATAAATAACCCACCAATCTTGCTTGTCTTTTTGTCCGCCTTTGGCGTTGCCACTTCGGTTACATAGCTCGCTATGTGCCCTACGTAGCAACGCCAAAGGCAAACAAAAATACGTCGCAAAATTGGTAGGTTATTTATTGCGCGTTACCTTAGCTTAAAAATAATTTAGCCATCTGTTTATAAATGCTGGAGCAATGAAATGAATTCAATAATTGATGAGGTTAACTACGGCCCTTTAGCGCAACTAATCGGAAAGTGGGTTGGAAATAAAGGACTAGATAATGCACCCGATGCAAATCCCGATCCCGATAAAACAGAGTTTACAGATGAAGTGGTTTTTACTGTTGCGGGCTCTGCCGAAAATGCAGAAGAACAAAATTTAGTCTCTATTAAATATCATCACGTAGTGCGTAAACTAGAAAATGGACCTATTTTTCATGATCAAATAGGTCACTGGATCTACGAAAAAAGCACAAATATTATAATGTATTCTTTCTAAGCTGAAGTTTCCCAGTTTTTAAAATAACAGAAGCCGCAATGCACAAGGCTTTGTTATTTTAGTTGCTGTTGCTCTAAATAGAGCAAACCCCAATTTAAATGGTTTCTCTTTATACGTCACGGCGAAAATAATTGGGAAACTTCAGTTTCTAAGTATACCCCGAGCAGTTTGTTTACTTGCTGGCGGAAAATATATAGAATATAAAGGGTAAGTCTGTTTAATGTAGTGGTCAAAGCAGAAAGTCAAACCTATGGGATTGTGCAATCGCCCTTCATGCTGGAAAAAGCAAAAACAAAAGCATTTATAATGAATTTATCTGTTAAAAACAATGAACTCAATTATAACCAAATGACCTCTTTACATATAATTATGGTAAAGATTTTGAGCATATTGATAGAAGTTGTTTATTTCGTGTTACATACGAACAGGATTAATCAGCATTTACATTTAACCTCCACAAATAACATAGAGAACTAAAAACATGAAAACAAAAACACTTCTATTGCTTGCAGGAGCATCACTACTGTCTAGCTGTGCTAATCTTGAGAAGCAACAGCAACAAGTTGGTATTCAGGGTGAGGCTTCCGATCAAATTATCGCACTGCAAAGAGACTTGCTTGCAAAAAACACCTCTGGCAATGGTTTTGGCCCACAATCACCGAGAGACATAGATAAAAATAATGGAGGCAACCGTGTGGCTTTCAATGCCGCACCAAATTTTACAGAAATGAATCTCTGCAATATACATTTTCATAAAAATGCTGAACATAAAGGTGGGGAATTCACCAAGTATGCCGGTAATGGTGATGGTCACGGGTTTCAAAGCGGTTACTTGTTTTCTGGTGATTTGAGCGCTGCCGAGTTAAAACCCATCCGTGAAAAAGTATGCTCGAGCAAGCACGGCGGCCTTTCTACTGGTGATACTATTGAAGTTCATTATGTTCATTCATCTGCACAGGTCGCACCTGGCCCCACTTTAGGTTCTTGCCTCAATGACTCGATAAAGAATCCTCAATTACGAGTAGAAACACAAGTGTATGTGTTGGTAAACGATAAAAATGCTCAAGACTTCGGAAACTTTACCCAACATGGTTTAAAAAATGGCCTTCACCAAGCATTGAATATTCCTACCAATACGGGCACATCTATTCAGTATGCTGGCTCAACTACTGGGCCAAGTTATAACGAAAACGGTTCACCCTTTCAGGTGACTTGGAGCGTTCGTCCTAAAGTAGCTAAGGTAAGCATTAAGTCTGTTGGCGAGTGGTGCAAAGGCAATGTCTTTAATGAAGATCATGCACATGGTGTAAGAAACCTTGTTGTTAATCCTGATCTCTTATCAACAATTACTCAATAGTATTAATAAGTGCAGTCACGGTTTCGGTACTTATTGCCAGTTTGGTTTTTCGATTGCAAGGCTCTGAAACGGGCGCATAGCAAGCTACGCAACTGTTTCAGCAACGCAGTCTATCGGCAAAAACCGACCGCTAAAAATCCGCAACCGTGGCCGTGCGAAGTATAGATTAAGATTGCGAATTTTGTAGGACTTGATTTGATGGATATATCATAGCTCCTACACTCTCTATGGAAATTAATAGCTCTCTAGATCTGCGTGGGGGTTATCTTTAACCCATCTAACCAAAATTAACGAAGTACCAGCATTCCATCAACATTGTATTGACGGGTAGAACAATTTCTAAAAAATCATCATTCCCGAAGTCTCTTATCGGGAATCCATTGCTACCAGTGTATGGATTCTTGCTAAGAGCACGCAGGAATGACAAACTACGAGTTTACCCGTCAATGGAACATTGACAAACTAATAGCATCCACCTGCTTTTAAATACTCACAAATTTTATTCACATTTAACGCTCTTGAAAACAGCCAAATAAAGCAAAATGATTTATCATACAGCATAAAAATTAATTGCTTACTTAACTTCATAATGAATGTAACACCCAAACAGCCCGCTGATCGTAATTTTTCCCTGATTTTTTTGTTTTCGGGCACCTTGTTCATCAGTGCTACATTGATGTTTGTATTGCAGCCACTATTTGGTAAATTACTTCTACCTTTATTAGGCGGCTCTCCAGCTGTTTGGAATACCTGTATGGTGTTTTACCAGAGTATTCTTTTTTTCGGCTATCTTTATGCGCATTTTCTCTCATCCAGATTTAAACCTAGCCGCCAAATTTTAATTCATGCCGTTGTTATTTTAGTCAGCCTGATTGCGCTACCCATTGCTTTACCTGAAAACACTATTCCTCCAACGGATAGCAATCCAACATTTTGGCTGATGTGGACTTTATTTCTGGCAATCGGCCTGCCTTTTTTTATTGTTTCTGCAACTTCACCATTATTACAAAAATGGTTTTCCAGTGCGGGGCATCATACCAGCGAGGATCCATACTATTTGTATGTTGCCAGTAACATAGGCAGCATGATTGCATTGCTAAGCTACCCCTTCCTGATTGAACCTAATATAGGTCTCGATGCACAAAAAAGTATCTGGAGCATGGGCTATGGCTTGCTCTGTCTGCTGATTATTGCCTGTGCTTATACTCTTTGGCGTAATCAACTTTCAAACACTGTAGAAACTCCAATCAGTTTTGAAGATGTTGAAGACAAAGAAGCACTTCCATTATCAAGAAAACTTCATTGGCTAGCTCTGGCCTTTGTCCCTTCAAGTTTATTACTAGGGTTGACCAACTTTATCAGTACAGATATTGCCTCAGCACCTTTGTTATGGATTATTCCATTAACATTATATTTATTCACCTTTATATTAGTGTTTTCTAAATGGGCAGATAAAATCCACCCGCTAATGGTTTCACTGCAACCCATACTATTACTGCCTTTTATTGCTTATTCTTTTGTTGACCCAGCCGCCCTGCCCTTTTGGCTGAACCTGATTTTACATCTGATTGCATTTTTTCTAGCGGTGATGGTCTGCCACGGAGAACTGGCTAAAAACCGACCTCATACTCAGCATTTAACCCTGTTCTACTTGATCATGTCATTTGGGGGTATGTTAGGTGGCCTATTTAATTCTTTTGTTGCACCTTTTATATTCAATGCAGTTTATGAATATCCAATAATGATCGTTGCAGCAATACTCCTGCGTCCTGGGCTTAAAACACAAAAGCTGGATTGTCAGGCTTTATTTCCTATTCTTTTGCTCTGCTTAGGTGTTAGTGTCTATTTATTTAGCGACAATTTATCTCAAGAATTAATTTATAGTGCCACCAATGCACTGATTTTATTAGCAGGATTATGCTATGCGTTCCGCTCTCGCCCTCTTAGTCTAGCCTTATTAACGGGTGTGATATTATTTTTCACCTTAGGCATTCAAAACCTGATATCCAATAATATTTATAAACAACGTAGTTTTTTTGGCGTACTCTCAGTCAGACAAAGTGTTTTAATCAATGAAAAAAATCAGCCCGAAAAATATCATGAATTATTTCATGGTACTACCAAACATGGCGCACAACGTCTAGCAAGCCATTTACAAACCACTCCGCAGACTTATTACAGTCGCCCAGGCCCTATGGGTCAATTATTCAAAGTTTTCGATGGCGAAAATCAGAATTGGGAAATTGGTGCTGTAGGTTTGGGTGCGGGTGCATTAGCCTGTTATGCAAAAAATCAGCAACACTGGACTTATTATGAAATCGACCCTTTAGTGATTGAAATTGCCAAAAACTCGGACTATTTCACTTATTTAAAACGATGCAGTAAAAACTCCACTTTCAAAGTAGGTGATGCCCGTCTGTCTTTAGCTGATGAGCATAATCAACAATTTGACTTGTTAATCATGGATGCCTTCAGTTCTGATTCTGTACCCACACATTTATTAACCCGAGAAGCCATGGAACTTTACTTCACTAAACTGAAACCTAATGGCATACTGACCTTTCATATCACCAATCGTCATCTGGAATTAAAAAAAGTTATTTCAGATCACGTAAAACATTTAAAATTGGCAGCATTAATACAAGAATTTAAACCCCAAAAAGAAATACCTTTGGTCATTGCTACCGATTGGGTTGTCATGGCAAAAAAGGCAGAAACGCTGGAACCATTGCGACAAAGCCGTTTAGGGAATTGGCAAAAACTGCCACTGTATTTTGACATAAAACCATGGACAGACGACTTCACTAACATTATTGGAATTTGGAAATAATATGACACTTACGCTACAGGAACTTGCACAACTTTGTGATGCTCAAATTCAAGGTAGTGCAGAAATATCAGAGTTTGATGGAACATTAGAAATTTCATCTGCAGCCGATATTATGACAGCGACAGCTAACCAGCTTACCGTGTTAAGCAGTAAAAGTTATGCGCATTACTTAAAAGACACCCAAGCCTCAGTGTGTATGATTTCTCCTAAACAAACACGGTCAGATGCCCCGGAAAAGCTAATTTTTCTGGTTTGTGATGACCCTGAAATTAGTTTTCTTAAAGCGGTAAACGCGCTACATCCCCCTATCCAATATCCTCGCTCAATATCAAAACATGCGGCTATCGCTGAAAATGTAACACTTGGAAAGAATATTGAGATTGGTGCTTTTGCTACTATTGGTGAAAATTCCAGCATTGGAGATGATACTGAAATATTTGCCAACGTGAATATTGGCCGAAACGTAAAGATTGGTAAAAACTGCCGTATTCATCCTACCGTCGTGCTCTATGACGACACCCAGTTGGGTGATAACGTTATCTTGCATTCAGGCGTTATTCTAGGCGCTGATGGTTTTGGCTATAAATTTCGTAATAACGAACACGTTAAAGTCCCTCATGTAGGCAACGTAGTTATTGAAAATAATGTTGAAATCGGGGCAAATACCTGTGTTGATAAAGGTGCATTGGGATCAACCACCATAGGCACTGGAAGTAAAATCGATAACCTGGTTCAATTGGCACACAATAACAAAGTCGGAAAAAATGTCATCATCTGTGGTCAAACCGGAGTTTCTGGATCTTGTACGATAGAAGATGGTGTAATTTTAGCGGGTGGTGTCGCACTTGCTGACCACGTTACTATTGGACAACAAGCTGTGGTACTGGCAAGATCAGGTGTTGCTAACGACATTGAACCTCGTACTCAGGTTTTTGGTAGTCCAGCTAAAGATAAAAAAATTGTCTGGCGAGAATTTGCATCCGTGGTTAAGTTACCCGAATTACTTAAGAAATTTAAAAATCTTGAGAAAAGAGTGGGTAAACTTGAAGAATAAACCAAGAAAATTCAGGTTTGTTTTAAATTCTGTCTGAGAAATAATTATTTTACGCATCTGTTTAGTATCTAGATCAAATAGAACAACCTTGTTAATACAAATGACCTGAGCATTGAGCGGACTGAAATCCGCTCTACATATATTATCTATACAACTTTGGGTGAATACTAGAGAGGTTACTTCGGCATTTTTGATGAATATCTCCCAACTTCAATTATATAAATATGCATCTTTCGGGAAAGATACACTGTGTTACACAGCACATCCTCTGCTAACTTGCTCCATGTTAGTAGTTTTATTATGAACGCAATATAAACACTCACAGAATCAATATTATACCTTTTCTACAACCTCAAAATCCCATAAAAAATAACACCTTTACTACTCTTATTTTTTCTATATTTGCCATCCTGCCTACACTAGTCTAAAATCTACTGACTTTAATTTACTAGGCCGAGAATATACTTTGTTAATTGAAATTATTTTATTTCTGCTTTGTATTTACTTTTTTTACCATGGCTTATATCCTTTGATTACGCATAAACCCGTGTTCAAATTTTATGAGCTCAAACAAATAATCATCTTTTTAGTTAGCGCAAAACTATTTATTCTACTCATAAACCTATTTTTATTTTTTGTTAAAAATTATGCTATTTCTTATGCCAATATTACTTTAGGAAACCAGGCTTTTTATGCCCTTTTTGTACTCTTTTGTATTATTGTTTTATGGATTTATTATCAACATGAATCTGAAATAATTAATTTTAAACAGTCGGTTACATTGATAGCAGTTGACCCCACTTACGCTTTATCAGCCGTTACAAAAACATTGATTGATTTGAATACAAGCTATCGAGAAACATTGTCTGGCTTTGAAATCCCCGATAAAAACATAATAATTTCAGTAACAACCAATAACAATCAAATTTTTTTTAGTGTTAGCAGAGCATTGGATAAAATTTATTTAAAGCAGTTTTGTCGTGCATATCAGGCTTTATATCAAAATCATCAATATCCTCTAAAACGAAAATCAGCAATACTCTCAACCCTATTAGGGCTGACATTTTCGATAGCCTTACTCTATTTCATTTATCTACCTTTCAACTTTCATGGATCAATTTCATGGGTGAACCACCTTCTGAATCATACACAGTAAACCTGAGTCCACAGCAGCATAAAATATGAATCAAAACCTCAAAATTAGCCAAGTAATATTAATTTTTATAGTGTTCGGAGGCTTATTATTTGCCAAATTTTGGGCATCAACTAACAGCGTATCGGTTAAGGTATTTTCTTATATGCACCCCCACCCCGATGGAAGCATCTACTTAAAGTTAAATAATCAATTATATGGATTCAACCAAAAAGGACAACACCAAAAAACCATAGATTTAGCAACAATGCAGGTAGATAAAAATAACCTGACAGACTTTGCTTTTTTTAGTAATGGTGATTTGCTAATACGTCAACACGCTAAAGAAAATAATTTTATTGAAAATTTACGACGCTATTTTCGATACACCAATCAAACTGATAAAATTAGTTTGATTACTCAAGATGGTTTATTTCGTTGTAGCACTACAACTTCTGAATGTACTTCATTTACCCATCACTCTCTCAATTTACACGGAACTTTGGGGCTGACTATAGATTGGTCATCGGATAGAGTGATTGTTGCAGATACCAATCGACATAGTGTATATCTGTTTTCTGAAAACGGTGAAGAATTAGATTCGTTAGGCAAATTCCAGTTTCCCAACCAAGTTAGGGTTGTCAATAACAAATTGTATGTAGCAAATACTAATCATCATAAATTAAGCGTTTTTGATCTATCTGACGATACCCTTGATAATCCTGTTTTAACAGAAAGCTTTGACACTAGGACTGATGAATCCAGACTCTTAGGTGAAACATGGCCTGCTTCTTTCATGATCACGGTTAACGAACGCTGGATTATTAACATGAAAAATGGCATGAGTTTTGGTGGTGTTTATATTTTTGATAGACAAGGTGAATTTATTAAAAAATTGCAGTTACCTTCAGGTGCTGATCCCTTTGAATTAATTCAAATGGGAAATCAGGTTCTAGTTTCTGATTTTAGTCTTGATCGTATTTTTAGATATAGTCTTGATGGCGAATTATTGGGTGATTTCAAACCCACTATTTTCCAGGAAAAGCTGACAAAATTGATTGAAAAACGAGAGTATTATGACCAGCTTGAAAAGATATTTTCACTATTATTTGCACTATCACTGATTACTGGATTTACATTAGCACTTTATCAGCAATACAAATTAAAAAAACTGGACACTAATACAGATGAACCACTATCTTTAAGTAGCCAGGAAATTGAAATCGAACCAATCTTACATTGGGTTAAACCATCAAGTAAGGTCGAATACGTTGCAGGTATTTCAATTGTTTTTATAATTGTAGCCTTATTATTGATTTTCTGGATACTGGATCCTACACCTATTGAGTTTTTTAACCATACTTGGCAAATATTTTTATTAATTTTCATCACATTTATTTCTTCCCTACTAAGGCTACGACGCAAAATAGGTATCACAGAAAACACAGTGATTATCTATCCTATGATAGGTTCGCCTAACATTTGCCTTAAAAGCAACATTATCTCCAATGATGAATATATTGAGATGGGAAATAAGTTATTCAAAATTAATCAGCTATACCAAATATTTTCTAAGCAAGATTTTGAAAACCATTTATATCCAGCTATAAAACAAGGCCGTCAAGTTGATGATTTGCAAATGCAAGAACTAGTGAGCAGAAATAAAATCATCCAAATCACCCGAATATCTATAGCAATCATTCTATTAACTCTATTTTTATATTTTGGGGTATTCAATAAATAATATTTTAAAATACAATAAAATCCACATGTTACCTAGTTCCCACGCGCCGCGTGGGAATTCAGTTTAGACGCGCCAGCGTCAAATTAATTTAAGCACATCGTTGGCCATGTTATATAACATTTTTTGATTGATAATTACTTTAAATACCAAGCTGGTTTTTTAAAACCAATAGTTGATGACTGAGTAATCTCTTAGGCAGAAAAGTTTTTTATCCAGCAAAGCCAACGTCAAGGTATCCTCATGCTGATAAATCAAATCACTTTACTGTAAAAATTCTTCTGTTTACAAAGCTGTTGCAAATATATGTTTAAAAAATCAGGTATCTACTTGACGCTTGCGCGTCAAAACTGGGTTCCCAGGCAGCGCGTGGGAACCAGCAATACCCTGAAATTTACAGGTTGATATTAGAATTAGAAAAGGCATCATTTTCTTGCATCAAACCAGCACCATTTTCTTTCAACCAATTTCTGTGTTTTTTATAGTCAGGTAAATGTGCTTCAACCAACCCCCAAAACTGTGCTGAATGGTTTCTCTCTTTAATATGACAAAGTTCATGAACCAGTACATATTCCATCACTTCAGCTGGGGCGAAAATCAATAACCAATTTAAATTAATGTCGTCATGAATCCCACAACTTCCCCAACGACTTTTCTGAGTTTTTATTCTGACAACCCGAGGGTATAGATTAAATTTACTGACATGTAATACAACATAACCATTGGCTATCATTAATGCCTGTTTTTTCAGCCAGTTTTTAATAGCCAACCGAACCTGACTATTGTTAGTATCCTTTATCAAGTGACTGGGCAAATCTATAGTCAATTTTTGGTTATTGAACTCAATTTTAATCTCATCTAATGCTGATGAATTGAATGTTATTTTGTGTTTTTCCCCACGAAATAGCAGTGACTCTCCATCAAAACAATCAATTCGAACTATATTATTGATTGATTTTTTTTTTGCTTCTACCTGTTTAATAGCACTTAAAACCCAGTCTTGCTTTAATACAACAAAAGCATGAATTTTTCGTATTGACAATCGTAACGGGGAAACAATCTCTATTTTTTCAGAGGTCACTACAATACGTAATCTTTTAGATCGTTTGCTGCGACGAATTGAATAATCAAATGGTAAACCTTTAATGCTAATACCTATTGTCCTGACCTAAAAAGATGGCTCAATTTCTTCAATGATAATGCGAGGATTTGATTCATCAATAGCTAACACCTCTCCTATAGTATAAAACTGTTGATGAAAACCTTCATCAAGCTGTGCATAAATTTCCGCTGGAATACTCGCCAGTAATCCACCCGATGTTTGTGGATCAAATAACAAATCAAAACCAGGCTGGTTTTCATAGGAATCCGAACATTCCATCGCCTCAAAAACCTGACGATTTTGCGTATAGAGGCTGCTTTTAATACCTTTCAGGGATAATGCTTTAGCACCCAATAATAATGGAATTGCCTTTAGGCTTAAAACCGCCGAACAGGTCGAAGCCAGACACATTTCATGCAAATGTCCAAACAAACCAAAACCCGTTACATCAGTACAGGCTTTAATATTAAGACTGCTTAGCAAATTGGCAGCTTGATCATTAGCTTTCAACATGGAGGCAACCGCCTGATTAAAAATACTACCATCAACTTTAGTCTGCATTGCTGCTACCAATATCACTCCTGTTCCCAATGGCTTGGATATAACCAGCTTATCACTCGGAATTAAGCTCTGCTTATCAAATAAAACATTCTCTTTGTGAATGCCATTCACCACTAATCCCACAGAAAGCTCACTGGCTTCTGAGGTATGTCCGCCCAGAAAACGACATTGCAAAGTTTCCAATTGCAGGGTAATACCCTGCATCAAAGTTTTTAACTGCCGTCTTTGTACCTGCTGACTAGCATAAGGTAAAGTAATAAGTACTTGTGCTGAATCGGGTTTAAGGTTCATTGCATAAAGATCACTCATGGCATGATTGACCGCAATTTTCCCAAATAACCAGACATCCTCTATAGGAGCCTTGAGTGCATCGACACTTTGGTAAATTTTCTCAGACCCATTACTAATTTGTACAGCATCCTTGGGCTGATAATAAGCTTCTCCCAATACTTCATTAATCACTTGTTGCAATACATTTGCACCTATTTTTCCACCACAGCCCGCACAACGTTTTAAAGGATCATGCTGTTGGTTTTTCTCTTCATCATCAATCAGTTGTGGATCAATCACGGTATCTGTAGACATAGATAACAAAGGTAATTGATGAAACTGATTCATGAATTTTTGATCAATTGAATCTTTCCAGCGCCAGACCCAATCACCCGAAAAACTGAATATTGATTTCGATCCCGTGGCTTTCTTTTCACCCAACGCCAATAAACTTAAAAAGCCATCTTGCGGTTTGTATTCAAGTAAAGATTGATTCAGTAAAACAGCTCTAAGATTATGAAATAAAGTCTGCGCTTGTCTAACGGCATAAACCCCTGCCTTAGGTCTGGGGTCTGCAACCATATTGGCAATATCACCTGTTGCAAATATAGAATCATACTGTATAGATTGCAAAGTTTGCTTGACCTTAATAAAACCAGCTTCATCACAAGCTAACTGACTATCTAATAGCCATGATGCACCTGCGGCCTGCGTACACCAAATAATTTCATCCGATAAAATTGGTTTGGCATCCTGACAATGAATTATCCCCTGACTAAGCTTAGAAACTCTCGTAGAAGCATGAATTTCTATGGCATATTTCTTAAACTGCTTTTTAATCTGCTTAATAACTGAAAGGTTATAACCAGGCAAAATATCATCAGCTGCTGTGATTAAATGATATGGAAGTGAATGAGTTTGTTGAAATCTACTAGCAATAGCCATAATTACTTCAATACTGCCCGCACCGCCTCCAACAACCGATAGCGACTTTATTTCATTTTTCTGAACTCGATCTAGAATTTGATTCCAGCGCTGATAAAAATTACTGATCGGTTTAACCGGTGTCGAGAATTCAGCTGAACCTTCAATCTGTTGATTTGGGGTTGAACCAATATCAATGGAGACCACATCAAATTCAATGGTAGGTCGACTTTCAAGCATTAATGTTTTTGACTCCACATCAATGGCAATGACTTTATCCTGAATATATCGGATATTTGCCCACAAGGATAATTTTACCAAATCAATATGGGTCTGCTCAAAACTATAATGCCCTGCAATCAAGCCAGGTAACATGCCTGAATAAGGTGTCATGGTCTGTGGACTGATTAAAGTAATACGCACACCCGGCAACGGATTCATCGCCCATTGTCGCAATACCAATGCATGACTATGCCCACCACCGATAAACACTAGATCTTTAAATATAGGCGCTGCATTCATCGACTCATGCTCTCCAAATATTCATTTGCCCAGGCTATAATTTCAGACTCTGTCCCTTTAAATAACACGTTAGTTTGCTTTTGGTCTAACTGATACTGGTACATGGGATCATAATATTCAAGCAGCAATAAACGGATTCCTTCATCAAATAATTCAGCCTTTCCTGAACCGAACAAATGTTCTAACGCTGAACTAAATGAGCTATTTATTTTTTTGTAAGACAATCCGCCCAGACGTTTTTTTATTTTCGCCAGATTATCCAATACAAAAGTGGAAAACTTTTCATGCGCCAATTCTTTATATTGCTGTTGATAGATAGGCCAGAGGCTAGAAATATAATCTTCTTGAATGATGGCTACACGTTGATCTAATTCACATTTAAGAAATATACAAGGCGAATACTGCATTTTATCGTACAGACAATCCTGAAAAATATTCCGACCTATGCGTTTACCCTCATCTTCCAATAACACACCTGATTTTGGGAAATAGTGGGCGTATTTAAGGAAGGCAATGGATAGACTATTTTCCCAATCTATCTGAGTCGGTTGAAAATCATTCACATCACTACCAAACGCTGATCCTCGGTGATTAGACAAACCTTCCAAATCAATATGAAAACGAGTCTGCTTTAAAACACGAGTTTTCCCCGAACCAGTAAACCCACTTAATTTAAGAAAAGGAATTTGTTCAACACTAAACTCCATTTGTTGGATTAAATAAGTGCGCATGGCTTTATAGCCACTTTTAATTAATGGATAATGATTGCCCTGATCTTTTAACCAAGCTTGTGTTGTTCGAGAACGCAGCCCTCCACGAAAACAATAAAGATAGCCTTCAGGATTAGCCTTGGTAAATTGTTCCCATTGCTCCAGCCTTTGTTGACGAATCTCTGGCTCAGCCAGCTGCATACCTAAAGCAATGGCCGCATCTTGCCCATTATCTTTATAACAAGTGCCTATGCTTTCACGTTGATGATCATCAAGAATCGGAATATTTTGGCTATTTGGGAAAGCTCCTTTGTTAAATTCAACGGGCGCTCTAACATCCATTAAGGGTATATCTTCTAAAAATAGTCTTTTATAATCATCCGTATCTTCACGACTCATTTATTCATCCTTTTTAAGTCTGATGTTTTTGCATTATCTCTACGAGATTATTTGCTTATGATCTATTAAATATTCAGTGTATCACGCATTTTGAGGGGACAGGATATCAATTAAAACTGGAATCGGGGATTTAGTAAAAGTGAATTTATGTACTTGATAAAATACAAAAGCCACATTGCCAGATATAGCTTTGGGCATAGAAGGTCGTATTCTGAGCAGGACGGGGTAATCACTCCACTCATAACGTTTTAATTTTATAAGTACGACTCATTGTTATTTTACTCTGTACCTGACCCTAGGATTGCCTATTACCCATAAATAATAACTGAACAAACAAAGACAATTATTGCATGCTATAGCGCATGAAAATACAAAATCAAATCAAACGAACACTGTCCACACTAACAGGCATAGCATACATCACCCAATTACTAAGAGGGACTGATGTTAAACATAAAACCGATTTAGCTAAACAAGTTTGTACACATTTTGAATTTCATGATGTACGCGGAGAGATGCAGACCAGTGGCTGTTTAAAAGCACTGCGTGAGTTAGAATCATCAGGGCATTTTGAATCACCAAAAGCACAACACAAAACTGATACAAAATCACTGCGTCGTTTAACAGAACCCGTTCCATTACCCGTTGATGTACCCAGCAAAGTCAATGCCATCACGGCGGAACTGTCCTATATTATATTCATAATATAAATCAATTAATTATTAATTAGTTCTGGACAAAAGCATCTTT
>CAYNRB010000008.1:22159-34605 GCA_964399475.1 uncultured Methylomarinum sp. | reverse complement strand
AAGATGGAAAAAAAGACAAGTAAAATGTTAAATTAATTATGCTTGGGTACTTACGTAACGATTGAGATTGTTTGATCAGGAACAAAAAGACAAGAAAGTTTGGTCTATTTATTGTTGGAAACCACCTTAATATAAAGAAATTATATTAGAATTCTAGGTGTCTTTTGGGGTTGCCTGGAAATCCTTTTCAACATATATTACAATCTGGAATTTACCTATGCTGTTTCAACAATTATTTGATAAAGAAAGCTGTACATATACCTATTTGATTGCTGATCCTGTTAGTAAAGAAGCTGTTTTTATTGATCCAGTGGATACCCAGTTAGATGAATATCTTTCTTTACTTGATAAACATGAGCTGACACTGAAATATTCTCTGGAAACCCATGTGCATGCAGATCATGTAACAGCGAGTGGTCAATTAAAGCAGAAATTAGGCGCTAAAACAGCAGTCAGTTCACTTTGTGGTGCAGGAAGTGCTGATATTCAAATTAAACATGGGGATTGTTTTGAATTTGGTGCAGCAGAAACAATTCAAGTGATTGCTACGCCGGGTCATACAGCGGGAAGTGTTTCTTTTTTATGGCGTGATCGCGTGTTTACCGGTGATGCATTATTCATAGATGGATGTGGGAGAACCGATTTTCAAGGCGGTGATGCGGGAGTACTTTATGATAGTATTTCAGAACGCTTATTTACCTTATCCGATGATACTATTGTGTATCCTGGACATGACTATAAAGGCCGCTGGATTAGTAATATCGCTCAGGAACGTAGTATAAATTCTCGTTTGGCAGGTAAAACTCGAGAAGAGTTTATTGAGATTATGGAAAATCTAAATTTACCCAAACCAAAATTAATTGATATGGCAGTGCCAGCAAATCGTTATTGTGGTATTGATGAAGAACTTGCTAATCAAGCCGCTGATCAGCGTACTAAAGGTTCAGACCCTAAACGGCAAAATACTAGTATGCAAGACTTAATTAATGAAGCCAAACAAAACATTACTGAAATTGAGCCGGCAAGCGCCAAAAATATTCTCAGTAATAGTTCTGTCACCCTGCTTGATGTGAGAGAAGAGCATGAATATAACGCTGGTCATTTGGAAAATGCAATCTTAGTACCTCGGGGTGAGTTAGAATTTAAAGTGGGCAATATGCCTGAAATAGCTGACAAATCAACAGCAATTATGCTTTATTGCGGTAGTGGAAAACGTGCGGCATTAGCCGCTCAGACATTAAAAGACATGGGGTATACTAATGTGATGTCAATTGCAGGGGGGTATCAAGCATGGATGTCACAAGCTTAGGCAACTCGCAACCAAGAAACTACCCACTACGAAACTATTCTATATAAGAATTATAATATAAATCAATTGATTGTTAATTAGTTCTGAACAAAAGCGTTTTTTTAGAAATAAAATACCTTGAGATTTCATGTTTGAGATAAACTGCTTTGAACCTCCAAGATATCACCTTACAACTTATCCTGCCAAATTGAGCATAAACGCTTCCAGACGCTAATGAAGGCACATCATTATCTGGGGGCATTACCCAAGATTGGTCATACCCAGTGTGGTATGTAGCCTGCTACAAAAACGAGTGGCTGGCATTAATCAGTTTCTGTGCGGCGGCATGGAAATGTGCCGCACGCGATCAGTGGATTAGCTGGCACTTTCGGTATCAATACGATTGATTACATCTGGTTGCGAACAATAGTCGATTTCTAATCCTTCCTGAGTACCATTACCCCAATCTTGCTTCTCGCATACTTTCATTATGTGAACGACGTATATCTCAGGACTGGCAGAAACAATTTGGCTATCCTTTGCTATTATTGGAAACCTTTGTCGATCCTCGGTTTTTTCATGGCACTATCTACCGTGTCGCAAACTGGATTCATGTCGGTGAGACTCGCGGTTTTCGTCATACCAGCAAAAGGCTATAGTTCAACCCGAAAACAGCTCAAACAAATCTATGTGCGACCGCTATCCCCCCGATCTCAATCTGTTCTTGACCCTTACTATTGCTATGGAGCACCAAAAATCATATTAATGGCAGACCAGATGCGTACCTTACGCGAGTTTTTTGCTGATGTTAACGACCCTCGCCGCAAATGAAACGGTTATTATTCTGTTCCCAGTCGCACAACATTTAGAGAAACCTTGATTAAAATCGATCCAGTTGAGCTTGATAGAGCACTGCTGGGATGGAACGAGCAATTTTAAAGTCAAGACATTTAGAACGGTTTCGCCGTGCACCCTACGTAGAATACATTGTTTTTATATAAAGCAATCAAAATGGAGGTTGTTGCGCGTGAAAAATATATTTTACGAATGTGCCTAGTCACTAACTTGATGGAGCTCAATGAGCTCAAATTGAATAGGCTGTTGGTTGGGAATTAAGGCCATGTCAGCAGAAACTTTACTCTCAATTTTGCCATTTGGACTCATTATATAGACAAGTGGCATTTTTAAAACCTCAGTATCAGAATAATAAATGGGCGGTAAGGTTTTTTCAGGAAACTTCAATGCTTGCCAGTTAGTTAAAGCTTGTTTTTGTTCATTATTTAATTTAGGAATGTTACTGAATCCAGGTGGCATATTCATTCTGGTAACAGCACGATCAATGATTGCATCACGCTGCGCAAAAGCTGCTGGGTACGTGTCAAAATTTACACTAGGTGGAGCACCATTACGAGCGAGACCTGAAAGTATAGAGGAATGGCATTGCAAACAAGTGTCTTGAAAAACTTTTGAACGGATAGCATTTTCACCCTCATACATAGGGTCTATAGCGATAGCCGAGTTAATCATTAAACCAGAGCTGATTAAAAATATTATGCTAGTTTTTTTCATAGAAAACGAATGTATTATTGTTCCCACGTTTTGCGTGGGAATGCAGTCCGAGATGCTCCAGCGTTACGGACGAGGGAGTATTATTGAAAAGGTGTTGCCACGAAGAGCGTGATAACACTATTGCAGACAATCGAAGAAGCTATAATTATCCATCAAAGCAAAATTATTAGTGCTAGTGCTCCGACATTTTAGGTTTAATGGTTGAAACTTGATGTAGAACGGACTAAAGTCCGCTCTACAATATTCATCAAACCAAAGTTAATGGAGTATTAACTTACAAAACACTGAGACTCAGCAAATTTTTCCGCTTCTTTAAGACGGGTTCTTAAATCTTTAGAATGTTCGGGGTCACGAAAAACCGCACCATTTTCCCCCGGTGTTTTCTTTAAATAGGAAAAAGTTCTGGCACTCTCATATTCTTCAAAATTAAGTTTTTGAGCGATTTTATCAATTTTGCAACCACAGGCATATTGATTGATATAAGCTTTACTTCCAGACATTCCCCCATGTTTTGCAATACAATTGAACACATATTCAACACGGTCACGGGTAGGATAGTCACCGATAAATACAGTATTTTCATTTTTTTCGGCTGTAGTTACACAGCCTGCCAGCAGCACAGATAATCCCATTGATAAGCGTATTTTTTTATTCATAACATTGTTTATTCCCATAAAACAGAGAGTGAAAAAGTATGCTCGGTAAAAGGAGCGATAGAAATTGTGTGGTTATCCGCAAATGAACCCGTTAAAACCCAGTGTTCATCATGTAATTCATAAGTTTCCAAAGTGCGTAAAATTGGGTCAACAAGCCAAAAGTAGTTTACTTTTAAATGTGCATAAACAGGCATTTTTACAATGCGGTCAATTCGGGATGTGGAAGGCGACAAAATTTCACACACCCAGTCAGGCACTAGTTCAAACCAGGCTGTTTCAGGCAAAACTGGTAGTCGTTTTTTTCGCCAGCCTGCAATATCAGGGACTAGTACATGATTATCCAAATGACATTCAGGCTCAGGTAAAATCCACCAGCCATTAGAATCATCACTTCCTTTTTGGAAAGCAGTGACCAGCTCAGCGCCCATAGAACCGGCAGCCAAAGCATGTTTAGGGGCAGGTCTGGGATGTGTTTCCAATTGCCCATTAATTATTTCACCCACTAGATTTTCAGGAAGATTGATAATATCTTCATAACTACTGGGCTTAAAGGCTAGATCAGGCATGTGTCATTGTATTTATTCTTCAACTGCAAAGTTGACAATTTCCTTGAGGATAACATTCATTTTTTCTGCAAATTGATTCAGCTTTTCATTATCATGGTTAGTGGGTAATAAATGGGTCTTAACAATGGTTTTACCCCTATATTGATAAGTAACAATATTACAGGGCATATAACTAACTGCATGTGGAGACATCAATAACAAGGTTTTTGCATGGGTTAAATTGCAAAACTGCAAAGTATCATATTCAGGAAAATCAGTAGTACCCCTGTCTCTAATCACTTTACCGACTCTACTATGCCCTGTGATTCTAAAATTATTTTCAGCGATGGCAATTTGTAGCTCAGCTAAAACATCATCATAAGGCTTTTCTGTTTCAGCCTGATAATAAGGAATAGTTTCACTCGTATAATTCAATCCTGTACTATGGGAATCAGAGGCACAACTAGTAATAAAAATCAGGCTTAAGAAAAACAATATTCTAAATAACATAGGTAAAGCTTAGCATTATGGACAGGCAAAACAAAGTAACAGGTGTCATTTTAGCAGGTGGAATGGCCAGACGGATGAATAATCAGGATAAAGGCTTAGTGCTTTATCATAACAAACCCCTAGTTAGCTATGCTGTTGCATCCATGTCAGAAGTTGCAGAAACGGTATTAATCAATGCTAATCGAAATAAACAGGCTTATAGACAGTTTAAATGTCAGGTTATTGCAGATCAGACCGATACTTTTGATGGGCCTTTAGCGGGTGTATTGTCAGCAATGACCTCAACTCAAACAGAAAAATTAATTGTTATGCCCTGTGATTCACCGTTAATTAAAGCCGAACATTTAAATAAATTATTATCTGCATTAAAGGATGATGTAGAAATTGCCGTAGCATTTGATGGTCAGCGTTTACATCCGGTTTTTTTAGCCTTGAAAACAACATTGCAAAATAGTTTGCAAAATTATCTGCAAGCAGGTAATCGTAAAATTGATATTTGGTTACAGCAACATAACCTAGTTAAAGTCGATTTTAGTCAAAATCCAGAAATATTTATTAATATCAATACCTTGTCTGAGTTAGAAGCATTGGAGAAAACTCAGGATGAATAGCAACTATCAACCTGAAATGACGGAAGCAGGTTTAGGCTTCTCAAAACCGGCTATTGCAGTGGATGAAAGAGGGGAAAGCAGAGTCATCGAACTGGTCGGTGAAAGGGCATTAACTCTCTATGTCGATAAACAGGAAATAGTCACCCTAATGACCATGGGTACCCACCCTGAATTATTGACTTTAGGCTATTTGAAAAACCAGGGTTTTTTTGAAAAAATCAGCGAAATTAAATTAGTCCAAGTCGATTGGGAAACCGAAGCTGTCGCAGTCGTCACTCATCAAGCAAACTCGGATTTTTCAAAACAAATGCAACAAAGAACTGTTACCACAGGCTGTGGACAAGGCACAGTGTTTGGGCGGTTGATGGATAAGTTAAAAGACATCAAAGTCCCACAAATACCCCTAAATCAAACCACCATCTATGCCTTATTCGATTCCTTAAAATCCCATAATGAAGTCTATAAAAAAGCCGGCGCAGTTCATGGCTGTGCTTTATGCACTGGCAGCCAGATTGATTTTTTTGTAGAAGATGTAGGCAGGCATAATGCGGTGGATACCATCGCAGGCTATATGTGGCTGAATGAATTGAGTGGAGAAAATGCCATTTTTTATACGACAGGCCGATTAACCTCAGAAATGGTGATTAAAATTTCTCAAATGGGTATCCCTATTTTATTATCCCGATCAGGTGCCACCCAAATGGGACTGGATATGGCTAAACAATCTGGAGTAACCTTAATCTCCAGAGCCAAAGGCAAACATTTCCTGGTTTTGAATGGGGTTGAAAACTTCCATTTTGATGCGGATTTAGATCATTCATAGTTCCCACGCTCTGCGTGGTAACTCACACAGAGACGCTCCCACGTCCCCTGACATAGCAAATAATAGAAGTGAGATTCAATAGAAAAATATGATTGCTAAAACGACTCAAGAGCAGCGTTCCCACACAGAGCGTGGGGACGATAAAACTATGCGAATCCATAAAAATCGACCCCAACAATTTCCAGAACCTTGGGCTAGTGACTGGGGAGAAGATGAATATGGCTTGTGGATGGGTTTTTCTTATAAAGGTGTTAAACAGGTTTTTCGCTGGATAGAGCCGGGCACTTTTTTAATGGGTTCGCCGGAGGATGAGGAAGGACGAAATGACAATGAGACTCAACATGAAGTGACTTTAGAGCAAGGTTATTGGTTAGCAGATACTACAGTAACGCAAACATTATGGAAAGCAGTGGTTGGAGAGGCACCCAGTCAATTTGTTGGAGTAAATCATCCGGTTGAGAATGTCAGCTGGAATGATGCACAAAGGTTTATCCAAAGTGTTAATAAATTACAACCAGAATTATTGCTTTGTTTACCTACAGAAGCACAATGGGAATATGCATGCAGGGCAGAGTCATCAAGGCGATTTTCCTTTGGAGATGAAATAAATCCAGACCAGGTAGTTAATGGTGGATTAGAAACCGAAGCTGTCAAAAACTATTCTGCTAACAACTGGGGTTTATTTGATATGCATGGAAATGTTTGGGAATGGTGTCAGGACTATTTTAGTGATTACATAACCGAATCCGAACCTGAATTAAATTCAAAAGCAAAAAAAAACAGTGTTTCTCATGTATTGCGTGGAGGTGCATGGAATTCTCTTGGCAGGCATTTACGTTCTGCAAGCAGGAGCAGGAGCGGGATAGATTATCGTTATGACTATATTGGTTTTCGGCTTGTCTTAGGAACGAGGATTCAATAATATACGACAATGACTTGTCTTTTTGTCCGTCTTCTCGGCAATTGCTCCTGCATTACTCTACCTACACACATCCATGTGTTAGTTGAAGACGAACACAAAATCCTGCGTCAAACTTTCGCATATTATTGAATCCTCACTCCTTAGTTCGGTAGAGCCGATTAGCGTAGCGTAATTAGATTTTTATATATTTTTTAAATGAAAATGAATTGCGCTAAATTTCCACGGAGATTGTGAGAATTATATAAATACGTAGCCTTGATGTAGCGCAGCGGAATCAAGGAATTGTAGATAAAAACCTTGATTCCACTTCGTTATATCAAGGCTACGAATCGCTGAATTTAATGGTAATATTTTAGATTGTATCTTCTGGTTCTCGTCTTGAGTATCGGAATAATTTGTATTAAAAATTAATGATGAGAATATAAGATGGATAAATACCTGGTAAGTTATGAATTAGAAGATGGATCAAACATACTCATCGAAGCGACAGATTCCAATGGAATTGAGCGTATTAGTGATAAAGACAATACCAGTAAAGCCAGTGAGAAATTTGAACAGGCAGTGTCACATCTCAAACCCGTGGCTGAGGTCTTATTTGGATCATTTTCCGAGTTAAATAACCCCAGTGAAATTCAATTAGAAATGGGTATCAAGTTTTCAGCCAAGGCAGGGATCATTTTTGCATCCGCTGATAGCGAAGCGGCATTCAAAATTACCCTAAAGTGGAATAGTAAATGACAGAAATGCTGGGCAAGGCGTTTGTTAAAATTCGACAGGTAGATGATGCTAACAGTTATGCAGGCTGTGGTTTCTTTATTGATAAAGAATACATCGTTACTTGTGCCCATGTATTAGACTCTGCAAAAAGAGAGGAGAGTGTCCTGAAAAATGGACAGTTTTTTACAGGTGATATGCCTTTTGCCAATCTAAAAGACATAGTCTTTGAATTGATCCATTTTATACCCGTAAAAGAAGATAATATTTCCTTCGATGAGTTTGATGATCTTGCTTTGCTTAAAATACAGGTTCTGAATAAAAATATCGCCAAACCTCAAATACAAACTCCCAGACCCTACAGTGAAAACAATAACCCTATCATGCTGTATAGCCATAAATCCAAGCGCTGGGTAGATGGGCAAATTAAAGCACCTATAGAAGATAGCTGGCTAGAGATTTCTATTAAATCGGAAGTAGAAGCGGGAGATAGTGGCTCCCCAGTCTGGAATAGCAATTTGAATGCAATTACTGGGATGTTAGTAGCGCGTCAAAAAAATAATTTAACCTGCTACATGATTTCTTTATGGAAAATTTCAAAAGCCTTTGAAGATACAGTTAAAACATTAAAATCTAGTTATACCCTAGATTCGCCAGCTTTCCCAAACTTTCAAGAAGACCAGATATTCATCGAAGATATTTTAGAAGAAATAGAATGTTTATTAGAAAATGCAGAAGACCTACGATCTGATTTAATTTTAAAATTACGTTTATCAAATAAAGCAAATGCTAAAGAGCTAACCGTAGAGTTAAAAAAACAAGCTGAAGAAAACCCTGCCAACCCCATCAGGTCAATTACTCGTTGCACAAAACGTAAACTGAACCAGTTTGATAATGAAAATGCAGCGAAAAAATCAAAAAGCTTAATTGAAGATGCGGAAAAATTAGTTTGTTTAATTTCTCTGTTAGATATACATGAAGAAGCCTCTAAACAACTTCATCAAATACCGCTGGATATAACGTTATCTCAAGAAGCACCAGGCACGGCTGAAACTTTTGTAGCTAGAAGAATTCAATCCTATCCAAAGTATAGAATCAGTAAAAATAGTCCAGATATTTTGGGGCAACATGCTATTTTTAGTGGTGAATTAGAATATGGAATAAAAGAAAACTCAATAGTTGATGAAATAGAAAAGGCTGTCTGGAAACTGGTTTTTCCCAATTTTGCCGGTGATAAAGTGGATAGTCAGAGATTAAACGATCAAATAAAATATGAAATACAAGCGGATGACAGAGAGAAGAAAAATTATTATTTTTTGGTTCTGAATAAACGCAATGAAAAAAATTATTTAGAGATTCCCACAGTCAGAAACGAACTGAAACAACGATTACCTGATCTTCCCATTATTACTTTGAAGCATAATGCCGATTCGATGATGTTTGTATCCTCTGATCGTGCTTTAATGACAGCAATTTATGATTTTCATGTTCAAATAAACACCTACCTTCCACAGGGTCAAGAAAATGAATGACAGCATTCAGCAACAAATTAAAACGGACATCAAGAAACTAAATTTAGTGGAGTCGATTAAATTACCCGAATACGGTTCTTGGCCAGAATCCATCCACCAATTTGACAACAAAAGTATCAATGCCCTAAAAGCGGCTTTAGCCGCACAACGGCCTTTATTGTTAAGAGGTGATCCAGGCACAGGAAAAAGCCAGTTAGCACGCGCTGCTGCGGTGGTTTTAAATAGGCTGTTTGTTTATGAAGTGGTCAATGCCCATACCGAAAGCCAGGATTTACTCTGGCGTTTTGATGCAGTGGGTCGTTTGGCAGAGTCTCAGACTTTGCAGGGACAGCATTGTAATGAAGAAAAATTAAAGCAGATTCTGGATTCCAAACGTTATATTTCACCTGGACCATTATGGTGGGCTTTAGATTGGGAAACGGCAGATAAAATTTATCAAGACAGTCAATATCAGTTAAGCCGACCTGAAAAACCAAAGGCTTGGCTGCAAAACCAGGGTAGTGTGTTGTTAATTGATGAGATTGATAAAGCCAATGCGGAACTGCCCAATGGTTTGCTAGAAATGATGGGGAATAACTCGGTTACCATTCCCTGGTTAAAAACGACCGTGGGTGGAAAAATGACTACACCTCCCTTAGTGATTATTACCACCAATGAAGAACGTGAATTACCCGCTGCTTTTGTGCGGCGTTGTCTGGTTTTGAATCTGGATTTACCTAAACAGGATGATGCTTTGATTGATTGTCTGGTCAAACGGGCTGAATTGCATTATGGCGATGCCTGTAAAGAAGCCGTTAGAAAAAAGGCGGCAGAACAATTACTAGGAGACCGGAATAGAGCAAAAGAAAGAGGGATTACCCCACCTGGGCAGGCTGAATATCTGGATTTGATTCGGGCTTTAACTTTATTAGGCCAGACAGAAACCGAGCAATTGGTTATGTTAACTGAAATACAGGAATTTGCCTTGCGGAAATATCCTGTGATGCATGATGACTAAAATGCATCAGCAGACTCAATTAAGCCGTGCTGATTTATTGTGGGGTTTTGCGGCTGTGGAGAAGCAGCAGCAAGAAGAGTTGGCGGCTTTGTTGGGATTTGAAAAACTGACAAACCTCAATTCTGGTTTTGCTACTTTCGCACCCATGGAGATGTCAGGAGGGGAATATGAAAAACCAGAAGATTCTTCTCAAGATTTAGATGATACTCGAACGCAACAAAAAGCCGCTTATTATCGGTTAACAGAAATAATACAGGACTCAAAATCAGAAGAGTTTTCCACAGTAGAAGAAAGCAATAATTTACCCGACTGGTACCAAGAGGCTCAACCCAGTTATTTCAGCAAAACCACCTCCTCAATCCCGCCAATTAATCAAACCCCACCCAAGTTCCAGCCTTTAATGCCATGGTCTCGTTTATGGCCTTTTTTATACCGGGTATTAGGCGCATCGGATTCAGGAAACAAAACCGATGTGGTTAAATTAGTTGATCAAGTGGCGCATGGACAAGTCATTCGACAAGTCCCTCGTTTAAAGCATCAAACCTGGTCAGAATTTTCACAGATTCTAATTGATATTAATGATAATAATTTCCCCTATCGGAATGATTTTTTTTACCTCTGTGAACAGCTTAAAAAGTTACGCGGTGAACAGGGTCTGGATATTCAATATCTCAATGATGAACCGGGGGGGTCGGTTATTCGCTATAAAAATCAGCAAGAAAATATTGCGCCTTGGGTTATGTCAGGTTCAGAAAGCAGACTGTTGATTTTAAGCGACTTGGGTATGCAGACTAAATCCCGTCGGGTTGTTTATGAGTGGCTGGTTTTTGGTCAGCAATTAGCGGTACATGGCTGTCGGCCTGTGGTTTTAATGCCGGTGGCAGAACGTGATGTGGATAAACGCTTGCTAACTCATTTTGATTGTGTGGTCTGGGATGGAAGTAGCCGTTTAAAAAACTTGACTGGTCAATCTGAACCTCAACAAAGCGAACAGGATCATCAGCAAACTCTGGAAACTTTGTTGGCTTGTTTTTTCCCCACAGTGCGAGTTGATTTCGGATTGGTTCGTGCTATTCGGCAGTTATTACCCGCTGATCAATTTGATATTGGGCATGAATCTGCTTTATGGCATCATCCGGCTGTTAATCAAGGTAATGAACAATGGGCTTGGCAAGCGGCTAGTCGTAAAAATTATGCACGGGCATTTAATGAATGGTGTAATAAAACTTCCGAAACCCAACAGAAAAAACTGATTAAATTAATCGCAGATTATCATGCTTTGCTACCGGATGAATTGTATTTCGAAGCCATGTCTGAATGGCTGACACCGGCAACTCAACATCTGCTTCCAGACGAAGTCCAGCAACGCACAGCAAGCTTTATGGCTGACTTGCTAAAAACCTATCAGGAAAATGATCAGCACCAAGGTTTAGAGTGTTGGGTGAAACGCTATTTAGACCGACATAATGATCCACTATGTCGACAGGACAATGAGTTTTATATCGGTTTTCTGGCTTATGCAAAATCTCGGAATCAGCAGGGGTCAGAAATAAACTGGCCTGAGGATATACCCACAGAAAAAATTCTCAGTTTTATTAACCAAAAGCAAACTGAGCAAACTTATTATTTAATACAGAAAGGCGAACAACTGGCATTGATTTCTGCTGAAACCTTGAAACAAGAAACTGATGAATGGGGAAGTGGTGGCGTTGTTATTGCAACTATAAAAACCCGTGATACTCAACTGTTTTATTTGCAGACTCAGGAAAAGGGTCAGCTAAAAAAAACCAGTATCAATTTATCTACCTTGGGTAAAGCCGTTTTAAAATTTCCATTAGCTGAACAGCATAAGTTTCAAATAGGCAATGAAGAATTTATTGTCGAAGCATCGGCTAATTTAGAAAACCTGCCTTGGGCTTTTGCCCGAGGTATGTCAGTAGAACTAGGCATATATGTGGAAACATTGACTGAAAATGGCAATGTCTATCGCTGGTTTTGGCATCCCCCTGAATGGAGGCAGGGAAGTGGTGTATTACGTGGAGTTTGGTATCTGGAACCTTCCAATCAGCTTTCATTACCTAGCTGGGCAAGTCAGATAGGCCGAGATCAATATGGAATTTATGCTGAATTTGAGATTAAAGGCATTGTTTCAAGAATGCGTTGGATAGAGCCAGGTCAGTTTACTATGGGCTCCCCGGAAAATGAAGTAGATCGAGAAGATAATGAAGTTTTACATGAGGTTAAACTAAGTCAGGGTTATTGGTTGGCGGATACTGCTT
>CAYNRB010000008.1:0-22059 GCA_964399475.1 uncultured Methylomarinum sp. | reverse complement strand
GGAATTGCAGAAAAAAACCTTGCTTCCACTTCGTTACATCAAGGCTACGAATAGCTGAATTTAATAGGCAATATTATAAGTTTTGTTATGTTTTTTTTACGCTAAAAAAACTAAGCTACAACTGCTCGATTTCTTGCAAAATTGGAATATCAATCGCGTGAATTATCCTTAATGCCTCTGGTAGGTTGTGGGTGACGATAGGAACCCCAACAATGAGGGTTGTATCAACAATAATTGTTGGGGTTCCTATCGTCAGCCACAACCTACGGAATTTATATGATTGAAACGTCTTAACTTAATACTAGTGATACGGTGCGTGGTAATTTTGGGCGTATTTTAGTTTACTTGCTGAGTCTTTCAGGAGTAATATGATTAAGTTTTTTACTAATAGAATGAGGTTTTATTATGGATCGTCGTAATTTTATACATTTAGGAATTGCTGGAGCAGGTGCGGGTCTTTTAATGCCTACAGTGGGATTGGCTAAAGCCGAGCAAAAAACCATGGCAGGTGGCGTTTATTTTACGCAACAAAATCCAGGTCGTTGGAGTAAAAAAGTGGGGGGTCATTTACCCAGTATAGAAGTGGATAAGGGCAATGCCAAAGTACAGATAGTTACCGCTCATGCGATGAATGGGTATAAGCATTACATTGTAAAACATGTTTTATTAGATGCAAATTATCAATTTTTGCAGGAAAAAGTCTTTAATCCATTGGAAGATAAAGCGGCTCTTTCTGTTTTTTCTTTGGGGGATTATAAGGGCACTGTTCATGCTTTGAGTATGTGTAATTTACATGATGTTTGGATTAGTAGTGCTGAGGTTTAGGTGTTCTAATATTTATTTTGTTCGTGGCTTGACGCGGCGCGTCTAGACTGCGTTCCCACGCGGCGCGTGGGAACGAGTTGGTGTTTAGTTGATGCGTTCAAAAAACCAAATCCCTGCGATAATGGCAATGCTTATTGATGATGGTATTACTATGATTTTATGATACCAGTTCTTATGCATTGCCCAGCCTATAATGAGAAAACAGGCGGCAATCACACTCAATTGACCTAATTCCACGCCAAGATTAAAGCTGAGTAAACTTAATAACAATTGGTCTTGTGCTGAGCCTATTTCCTGGAGTATTCCTGCAAAGCCCAATCCGTGTAATAGGCCGAAGCAGAAAACGATTATTAACCGCCAGCGATGCAGGCGCTGGGTCATGATGTTTTCGATGGCTACATAGATAATTGATGCGGCAATTAGGGGTTCGACTATGGTGGGTGAGAGTTGTACTATGCCTTGCACACCTAATGCTAGTGTTAGGGTATGTGCCAGGGTAAATGCTGTGATTTGCCAGAGTAGTGCTTTTAGGTGGGTTGAAAGCAGAAATAATCCTACTACAAAGAGGATATGATCAAGACCTTTTGGCACTATATGGGTAAAGCCGATTTCCAGATATTTCATGAAAACACTAGTCCATGTTTGAGGCTGGAGGCCTTCTACGGATAATGCGACTGAGGTATTTCCTGCTAATACAAATTCTGCTCCCTGGATTTTGGTTGTAACGCTATCTCGAAGGCGAATCACGCTGTTGCCAAGTCTGCTATCAAGTTTCCAATAAATACCTGCTATGTCAGTAGGCGAACTACCTTTAAGATATAACTCAGAAATTCTAGGTAAAGCTGTATCACCAATTTCTGGAATTTTTGCATTCAGAATGGTTAGTGGTATTGGTTTTTTGTCTGCTAATAGTGATATTCGGTTTAGGAATTCAAAAGTAAAGAGCTTGAATTTTTCTTGTAATGCAGTGGATGATAATAAGCGCAACTGGTCATATTCTGTTGCTGCCGGGCTATCTGAGGTGTCTTCATGCTCTGCACCTATACCTGCAATCGCTGCTTCAAGATTCAGGGTGATGTTAAGCGCAACTTCATCGACTGTTTTAAATTCAATGGTTGCGATTATGGGGCGTATTTCATGTGCATGGCTAAGAGAAAACCCACAGACTTGTATTGCTAGAATAAAAAAGACAAAAAGTGATATTTTGAATTTTATCTTCTCTTTGCTAATTGGTTCCATAATTGATTTTTTGGGGGTGATTGGATTAACTGATTTGAATTAAATCAATCTTTGTAGAAACACTATTTATGAAAATTAAAAAATGTTCAGTTTGTTTTCAAGAGCTCTCTTGTTCAGCTTTGGATAAGGATACGCGTTGTTGGTGTGCTTCATTTCCTGTGCTAAATCCTATCAATCCTGAGCAGGATTGTCTTTGTTCATCTTGTCTTGAGAAAGCGGTTGCTGATAGTCCTGATAAATCTAATGGATCAGGTTTGAATTAAGGATAAATATAGTTTTTGCGCTTTGCGTGGCAATTCATTGATGGATGCTTTCGTCGTTCCATGACGCTGGAGCGTCACAAGCTGCGTTCCCACGCGGAGCGTGGGAACGATAATTGCTCTGAGGGGTTATTGGAATATTACCGCACCACAAACCAGTAGAGCGCTTACTACTATAGCCCAGATTGTTCCTTCGTGATTTTTGCCCATTTGCTGGTGTAATTTTGCAATTTCCATATTCTGGGTTTCTAATTGTTTTTTGGTATGCGAGGCGCTGTCTAAAGCTTGATAGACTAGGGTTGGCATTTCTGGGAAATGTTTGGCTATTTCTGGAAATTGTTTGACTAATTGTTTGAGTTTTGCCTTAGGGCCGATTCGTTCGTGAAACCAGTTTTCCAAAAAGGGTTTGGCGGTTTGCCATAAGTCCAGTTCTGGGTATAGCTGACGGCCTAAGCCTTCAATGTTTAGCAGGGTTTTTTGCAATAAGACCAGTTGCGGTTGAATGACCATATTAAAACGTCTGGCTGTTTGAAATAAGCGTAATAATAACAGGCCAAAGGAAATGTCTTTTAAGGGTTTATCAATAATAGGTTCACAAACACTACGGATAGCGGTTTCAAACTCTTCAATACTGGTGTCAGGTGGAACCCAGCCAGATTCAATATGCATTTCTGCGACATGTCGATAATCTTTGTTAAAAAAAGCCAGAAAATTTTCGGCCAAATATCGTTGATCAGATAGAGACAGTGTGCCAACAATTCCAAAATCTACCGCTATATACTTATCGGGTAATTCAACAAAGATATTGCCTGGGTGCATGTCTGCATGAAAAAAGTTATCACGAAATACTTGGGCAAAGAAAGTTTCAACCCCTCTTTCGGCTAATAATTTAAAATTAGCATTGCCTTTTCTTAATTGTTCAATTTCGCCTACTGGGATACCGTAAATTCGTTCCATGACCAGTACTTTTTTTCGGGTAAATTGCCAATGAATTTCAGGTATATAGAGTGCGTCTGAGTCTTTGAAGTTTTCCCTTAATTTGGTCGCATTGGCTGCTTCTCTAACTAAATCCAGTTCATCCAGTAGGGTTTTTTCAAATTCAGCGACGACTTCCATTACGCGTAAACGTTTGGCATCTGCCCAGAATTTTTCTGCTAAACGTGCTAGTTCATAAAGCAAGCCTATATCCGAATGGATTTTTTTTTCTATATGCGGTCTTAAAACTTTAACCACGACTTTTTCGCCACTGTGTAATGTGGCTGTGTGTACCTGTGCTACTGAAGCTGAGGCGAGAGGATTTTCATCAAATTCTGCAAAAGCTTCTGAGGTTTTTTGGCCTAATTCTGATTCTATGATTTGTAGGGCTTCTGCATTAGAAAAAGGAGGAACCTTATCTTGTAATTTGACTAATTCATCGGCTATATCTTCGGGCAAAATATCTTTTCGGGTGGATAGTGCTTGACCGAATTTAACAAATATAGGGCCTAAATCTTCCAAGGTTTTGCGGATTCTTACTCCTCGTGGTTCAGTAGGTTTTCTGATCCAGTAGTTTGGAGAAAAAACAGCAAGGTAACGGATAGGGCGGAACAAATGGGTTTTTAATACGATTTCATCTAAACCGTGGTAGATCATGATCCAGTTAATGTGGATTAAGCGTATTAATATTTTCGGATGAAGCAAGAGTGGGCCTTTGGTTTAAAATTAGACTTTGGATAAGGGAGCTGGAAATAAATAATCGTCCAAAATTGCGCGGGATTTTTGTTTCTGGCCGAACAATCTCAAGAGGCGCATAGTCATTCTAGGTAACGATTGAGATTGTTTGGTCAGGAGTAAAAATACAAGCAAGCAAGGTTGGTAACTTTATTTCGTTAAACCACCTAACTGTTCAATGCGTGCAGATAAACGGTCGAAATCAGAACGTAATTCATCAACTTGATGGTAGTAAATTTCAGCTTCAGGTTCGGCAGGGAGGTCGCGGGTTTCTTCTTGTAAAAACTCTTTAGTGTTGAGTTTGAAGGTGTCTATGCTTTCCCGTGTCCAGCTTTGACCGCTACGAAAAATATTACCTAGTTTGTGGGCAATAATATCACCTGTAAACTGAGATAATTTTTCTTCCAGGTCTATATCCAGTTTTGCAAAAAGTTGTTGGAATTTGTGGGCAACCTGTGTGTCACCCTCAATTTTTACTTCACCGCTAAAGATTGATCTCATTGGCGTTGAGCTTAAGCCCATTAAACCTAAAGCTGATAAGGTGCCGCTGATGGTTGCGTCCGCTTCAACTGGATAATTTTCTAGCAATTGAATGTTTTCTGTTGTGGGACAAAAATGGAGGGTTTCATTAAAAGGCAAAATATTGATCGCAATGACTTTGCCATTCATTGGTGTTAAAAACAGACTGACATCTTCATCAAGTGAAATATATTGATTGATGGCTGTTTCTAGTGCGCTGGTTAATACTGCCTTGATTATCATTTTGAACCTGTCTTGCGATTAGAGTTTATAGCCTCTGTGCACAGCAACGATGCCTTGACTCATATTAAAATATTCGCAACGTTCCAGTCCTGCATCTTCCATCATTTGTTTTAAATCATCCTGTTTGGGATGCATACGAATTGATTCTGCAAGGTAGCGGTAGCTATCTTCATCTTTGGCGATTAAAGCCCCTATTTTCGGTAATAGCTTAAAGGAATAAAAATCATAAAACTTTTCTGTAATCTTATCTGTAGGGTGTGAAAATTCCAAAATAATAACGCGTCCGCCAGGTTTAAGCACTCTGAGCATAGAACGTAAAGCGGCATCTTTATTGGTCACATTCCGTAAGCCAAAAGCAATGCAGACACAATCAAAGCTATTGTCTGCAAAGGGTAGGCATTCAGCATTGACCTGAGCATAGCGGATGTTGCCCACTAAGCCTCGATTAATCAGTCGGTCTCGACCGATGCGTAACATTTCAGAGTTGATGTCAGCTAATACAATCTGCCCTTCCTTACCGACTCTTTTTTCGAATAAAGTGGTTAAATCGCCTGTTCCACCGGCTAAATCCAGAATCTGCTCGCCATTACGCACATTGGCTAATTGGATGGCTATTTTTTTCCAGATTCGATGTACGCCGAAAGACATTAAGTCATTCATTACATCATAGCTACTGGCGACGGAATCAAATACATCACGAACCCTGCTGACTTTATCTTCAGTGGCTACTTGTGTGTAACCAAAATGCGTTGTGTTTTCGTTTGTCATAATATTAATTGTAGAGCAGACTTGAGTCCGCATTTTTAATTGATTCATAGCGGACTGAAGTCCGCTCTACATAATCCATATGTTTGGGTATATCAATAATTTATTTATTCTAAAGTTTCATACTACTTTAAAAATTAAGGCATTTAAAAATAATGAATTAGCTGTAGGTTGGGTTAGCTTATCAAGCGAAGCGCGAAAACCTAACCCAACCTACATTATTAAATCTTCACTCTTAAGAGAACTCAAGAATGACGGCTATTAATTTTTTAAAGTTTCTTTACGTGTATAACCTGCTTTTTTTAATTCATTTAGATAATTTTCCCACAGGGCTGGGTACTGAGAACCTAATGTGTAAAGCATATCCCACGAGTAAATCCCCGTATCATGTCCATCGGTAAAAGTAGGCTGTATCGCATAATTTCCAATGGGTTTAATGGCTGTGATATTAATGTTTTCTTTCCCGATCTGTAGTATTTCCTGACCTGCGGCATGACCTAGTGCTTCGGCAGAAGGGGTGTAAACACGTATAAATTCACAGGGAAGTTTAAATTTCTCACCGTTATCAAACTTTAAGTCCAAAATATGTGAAAGCTGATGCAGTTTAATATCTGTGGGGATACGCTGTGTCGATTCAATTGTTAATCGCATCATGATTACAAAATATATCGGCTTAAGTCTTCGTCTTCTGCAAATTCTGTTAAATGTTCATCAACATAGGCGGCATCTATGATGATGGATTTATCAGCCATATCGGGCGCATTAAAAGAGATGTCTTCAAGCAAACGTTCTAATATAGTATGCAATCTTCTGGCACCGATGTTTTCTGTACTTTCGTTTACCTGCCAGCCTAATTCGGCAATTCGTTGAATACCATCCTTAGCAAAACTCAGATCTACACCTTCTGTTTTAAGTAAGGCTTGATACTGTTCTGTTAAAGATGCATCAGGTTCAGTTAAAATGCGCACAAAATCTTCAGCAGACAAGGCGTTAAGTTCAACTCGAATAGGAAAGCGACCCTGTAATTCAGGAATTAAATCTGAAGGTTTGGTTAAATGAAAGGCACCGGATGCAATAAACAAGATATGATCTGTTTTGACCATGCCATATTTAGTGCTGACAGTGCTGCCTTCAACTAAGGGTAGCAAATCACGTTGTACACCTTCGCGAGAAACTTCTCCGCCACCACCACCCAATTCTGAGCGTTTACAAACTTTGTCTATTTCATCAAGAAATACAATACCATTTTGCTCAACTGACTCTACCGCAGATAATTTAATATCATCTTCATTAACCAATTTAGAGGCTTCTTCTTCCTGTAAGGCTTTGAGTGCTTCAGAGATTTTCATTTTGCGGGTTTTGGTTTTACCGCTATTGAGATTTTGAAACATGCCCTGTAACTGGTTGGTCATGTCTTCCATGCCAGGAGGTGCCATAATTTCAACACCCACCGCAGGTGCTTTGGTATCCACTTCAATTTCTTTGTCGTTTAAGTCACCTTCGCGTAATTTTTTACGCATTTTTTGACGAGTTGAGGCTTCAGAATCGGAGATCATTCCAGCTTCAGCAGAAGGAAGTAGTATATCTAAAACTTTTTCTTCTGCCGCATCTGCCGCTCGGTTTTGAACTTTTTCCATCTCGTTCATGCGATTCATTTTTACCGCAGTATCAACCAGGTCACGGATAATTGATTCAACATCACGACCGACATAACCGACTTCTGTAAATTTAGTGGCTTCTATTTTAATAAAAGGGGCATTGGCCAGGCGAGCCAAGCGTCGGGCTATTTCAGTTTTACCCACGCCTGTAGGGCCAATCATTAATATGTTTTTGGGTGTGATTTCATCACGTAATTCTTCCGCAACTCGCATACGTCGCCAACGATTTCTCAAGGCTATAGCGACTGAGCGTTTTGCACTGGCTTGTCCAATAATATGTTTGTCTAGCTCGCTTACAATTTCTTTAGGTGTCATTTTGCTCATTCTAGTTACTCTTGATTACTGCTAGTGTCGGTGTCTAATTCTTCTATGCGGAGATTGTGATTGGTATAGATGCAAATATCGGCGGCAATATGCAGTGATTTTTCCACAATATCTCGGGCACTTAAATCAGAATTTTCTAATAATGCCCGCGCCGCAGACTGGGCAAACGCACCACCAGAACCAATTGCCATTAAGTCAAATTCTGGTTCAATGACATCCCCAGTGCCCGACAGAATTAAAGAGGTTTTTGAATCTGCAATCACTAGCAGGGCTTCCAGTTTGCGTAATGCTCTATCGGTACGCCAGTCCTTTGCCATTTCAACCGCTGCCCGTGTCAGGTTTCCTCGGTGCTTTTCAAGTTTACCTTCAAAATGCTCAAATAGGGTGAATGCATCCGCTGTTGCGCCTGCAAATCCGGCGATGACTTTACCATGATATAAGCGTCTGACTTTACGTGCATTGCCTTTCATTACTGTATTACCCAGCGAAACCTGGCCATCTCCACCTACTACAACTTTATCGCCACGGCGAACAGAAAGTATTGTTGTGCCTCTAAAACTCACTTTATACCCATTAAGGAAATTAAAATCTGACAATTTTACATGGTCTTAGCATCTTTAGGGAAAAATTAATGTTATTAGCATAAATTAAAATTTAAAACTGTGATTTATTCACCAGATGGCAATTTTTTATATGCTAATATTTTAACTATATTTTAGGGGATTTTGAATCTAACCTCAGACAAAAAGTTAATGAAGATTATTATTTTGCTATTCATTGGCCTATTTTCTTTAGGCATCTCTAACTTAAGTAAAGCTGAGTCTAATGCAGATGAACTCACTCAAGTCACATTGCAATTAATGTGGAAACATCAATTTGAGTTTGCCGGTTTTTACGCTGCGATTGAACAAGGTTACTATCAGGAATATGGACTGGATGTAAAAATCCGCGAGTATGAACAAGAAATGGATCTGGTGGATGAGGTTACAAGTGCTCGTGCCAATTATGGTATTAGTGATGCTTCATTGATAGTTGATCGAGCTAATGGCGCGCCTGTTGTTTTACTAGCAAATATTTTTCAACATTCGCCTATAGTGTTGCTGAGTTTGGCTACCAATAAAATTTACAGCCCTGCGCAGATGATAGGTAAAAGCATGATGCTTTCTAAGCATGAAATAGCTAATGCTTCTATTATCGCGATGTTAAATACCGAGTCTGTTTCATTGGAGCAGATAAAAGTCAGCGAACATACTTTTAACCTGGATGATTTTATCAACGGAAAAGTTGATATTATTTCAGCCTATGCAACCAATCAACCAGGTGTTCTAAAAGAACGCCAGGTTCAATTTAATATTATTGATCCGATCAATTATGGCATTGATTTTTATGGTGATAATATTTTTACCAGTGAATTAGAATTAAAACAGCATCCGAAGCGTGTTGCTAATTTTATTGAGGCAAGTCTACGCGGTTGGCGCTATGCACTAGACCATCCTGATGAAATTATTGATTTGATACTGAACAAATATTCAAAACAGAAATCCCGAGCTGCATTGGTTTTTGAAGCTAAAAAACTAGAACGATTTATTCTCCCAGAGTACATTGAAATCGGAGCGATTAATCTGGATCGCATGAATAGAATTTTAGATGTTTATAAACAATTAAAAAAAGTGCCTAAAGCATTTGTTTTAGAGGGTTTCATTTATCAGGTTTCCGCTGCCACAAATTCGTCCTTAATTTTATCAAGAGAAGAGGAAAACTGGATTCAGCAACATCCACAGATTGAAATGGGCGTTGATCCAGCTTGGGCTCCTTTCGAGTTTATTAATGAGCAAGATGAATATTCAGGTATGGCAGCAGATTACATTGATTTAATTGCTGAAATAACTGGGCTTGATTTTGTGGTTCAAAATCATCCCAATTGGCAATCTGTTATGCAAAGTGCTCGTAGAGGCCAAATAGATTTGCTACCTGCCGTTATGCCTTCAAAACAACGCAGAGACTTTCTGGACTTTACAGAGTCTTACATTAATTACCCTATGGTAATCGTGACTAGTAAGGACAGTCCATTTCTAAGCAGTTTTAAGGATTTGGAAAATAAACAGGTGGTAGTAGTCAAAGGCTATGTGACAGATGATATTTTACGAACTAATCATCCCGAAATCAGCTTGAAATCAGCTATTAATTTACAAGATGCATTAAAAATGGTCTCTTCTGGAAATGCTGATGCTTTAGTGGGCAATTTAGGCGCGGTTAGTTTTACCCTTTCTCAATTTGGCATTAGCAATTTAAGAATCAGCGGTACAACACCCTATGAATTTTCTTTAGCATTTGCTGTACCTAAAAAAAACAAAACCCTGTTGAGCATTATTCAAAAAGCTTTAAAGCATATTAGTGAAGAGCAGAAACGGAAGATTAGGGATAAATGGATTTCTGTTCAGTACTCTCAAGCACCTTTTTACAAAAAAATCATTCAAATTACTAGTGCTTTGGTTATTTTTATCTTGATTATTTTGTTTTGGAATAGAAAACTGGCTAGGGAAGTTAAAGCCAGAAAAGTTGTTGAAGATGCCTTACGCTTTAGAGAGAATCAATTTAGAAATCTAGTTGAAAATACCAGTATAGTTGCCTGGGAAGTGGATCTTAAAACGTTTCAGTTTACCTATGTATCTCCCCATGCTGAGGTAATGCTGGGATATCCTGTTGATGACTGGTATCAGAAAAACTTTTGGGTGGATCATATTGTCGCGACAGACAGAGAACCAAGTTCTACTTTTTGTATGGGAAAAGTAAAGCAAGGTTTGGATCATACCTTTGAATATAGAATGACCAAAGCAGATGGGGATATTATCTGGATTCGGGATATTGTTACGGTTAACAAGGATATTAAGGGAATCTCCCTATTTTTGAGTGGTGTTTTAATTGATATAAGTGAAGGTAAAAAATATGAAATTGCCTTGGAAAAGGCTAAGTTGGATGCAGAGCAAGCAAATAATATCAAATCTGAATTTATAGCAACTATGAGCCATGAGCTTCGTACGCCCTTGAATGGTGTATTAGGTATAACTCAAATTCTGCAAGAAAGTCAGTTAAATCAGGAGCAGCAAAAACATGTTAATATTCTTATGCGTTCTGGTACTGCTTTATTAGGAATCATTAATGATGTACTTGATCTGTCTAAATTAGAAGCAGAACAGGTAAAGCTTGAGTCGCATAATTTTAATCTAGTACGATTAATTCGTGAAGCTCTTGATCTGTTTATATCTGACAGTAGAAATAAAAACCTGAATTTGATTTTAGATTATCCAGCAGATCTTCAGCGTAATTTTATGGGTGATCCTTTGCGTTTTCGGCAGATTTTAATTAATCTTCTGGGTAATGCGGTAAAATTTACTGACAAAGGCGGTGTGAGAATTGAGGTCACTGGTCAATCGCTATCCGAGCATAAGACTGAACTGACAATCTGTGTGATAGATACAGGTATCGGTATAGATTCGGCAAAATTAGCAGATTTGTTTGTGCCCTTTGTTCAGGCAGATCAATCAACAACGCGTAAATTCGGAGGTACGGGTTTAGGATTATCTATTTGTAAAAAATTAATTCAGTTGATGCATGGCGAAATAGGAGTGGAATCCGAAAGTGGGAAAGGTACAACTTTTTGGATAAAAATATCTTTGCTCAACAGTGAAGTGGGGTTAATTATAGAAAATGAATATACAATTCCTTCCATTTCAAGAATTAAATTTAATGGAAAAGTATTAGTTGCTGATGATGATGATACTAATCAATTGATAGCAGGTAACATGTTAAGAAAAATGGGGTTAGAAGTTGATTTTGCAGACAATGGAATACAAGCGATTGAATTATGGAAAAATAATTCATATGATTTAATTTTTATGGATTGCAGAATGCCCATAATGGATGGGTATGACACGACGCAATTGATTCGTCAGAAAGAAACACAAAACGTTATGCCTATTGTTGCCTTGACCGCTAATAATTCGATTGAAGATACCACAAGATGTATAGAATCTGGAATGAATGAGGTGATAATTAAACCTTTTACCAGAGAACATTTAATCCGTAGTCTAAAATGCTGGATAAGTCCCAGTAAGCAATATGTAACAGAATTTAATCCAATTGAAACTGTCGATAGTAGGGATTTGATGGAGAAACCGAAACAGGAGAATTCTCTGGACGTAAGCATATTGGAAAAATTGAGTTTTGAAATGGGTGAGGATTTTCTGGCGGTTCGTGCTGCAATTTTGCAAAGTATTGAAGAGATTGTTACACAATTGGAAGAAAAATCTGCGCTAATGCCTGCTAAGGATTTTGCAGGACTGGTACATAATTTAAAATCACCTTCGGCTAACTTAGGGGCTGTAAAACTAAATAAAATGGCAGCTAAAATCGAAGCATTAGCAGATAAAAATTATTTAAAACAGGCAAGTGCGCTACTACCCCAACTCAAGCAGGAATATAAGCAAGTATTAGTGGAACTCGCCAGGGTTGAAACATGAAGATATTAGTTGTTGAAGACTCTTTGGCTGACCGACTGATTATTCAACACCATCTTTTATCATTTGGATATCAAATTGAGTTAGCAGAAGATGGCAAACAAGCTATCAGATTATTTGAGGAACATAATCCAGACCTGGTTTTATTGGATGTTCGTATGCCAGAAATGGATGGTTATCAGGTGGTTAAAATGTTACGTGAGATTCAACAGGACTGGCGTCCCATTTTATTTTTAAGTAATTCAGTTGATAATGAATCATTTGCCAAAGGCATTAATGCAGGAGCCGATGATTTTTTGCATAAACCCGTAGAAAAGCTCATTCTTAAAGCTAAACTGATAGCAATGGAACGCATTGTAGAAATGCGTAACAAATTAGTCAATGTAACACATGAATTGTCTAAAGAAATCAATAAAGCTGAGCAATTAGCTAACCAGGATGGGTTAACGGGGATACCCAATCGTCGATTCCTAAATTGGACGCTAGAAGAAGAATTTCGCCGACATATTAGATCGAAAAAACCATTAAGTCTTATCATGATAGATATTGATTTTTTCAAAAGCTTTAATGATCACTTTGGACATCTTGCAGGTGATGATGCTTTGAAACTATGCGCACAGAAAATGTCTGAATTGCTATGCAGGGCAGGAGATTTAGTCGCTAGATTTGGTGGAGAAGAATTCTGTGTAGTGTTGCCGATTACAGACCCTGAAGGCGCAAATAATTTTGCAGAAATGTTACGTGTTGAAATAGAAAATTTGAAAATAAAACGTAATGATTTGGATGACTGGGAATATTTGACCATTAGTCTGGGAATCAGTACCTTACAAGATAAGAATATCCAGACAATATCACAGTTACTTCAGTCAGCTGACAAAGCATTATACCAAGCTAAACAATTAGGACGTAATCAGGTTTGTGTTTTTAAGTGAACTTATAGTAAATAAATTACCAGTTTGAGTGATATTTCTGAATCTCTAACTAGATTTTATGCGTTTATATCCGAACTTTGGTTGTACCCACTATAAAATCCAGGGCAACCGTCACTGAAATAGAATTAACGGGTAGCCTGGATGTAGCGTAGCGAAATCTGGGAAGGAATGATACGGACTCCTGGATTCCGCTACGCTCCTCCAGGCTACATTGATGGCATGCCTGAGTGGCTGTCAGTCTCTATTTCTCCCTGAAATTTATAGCAGATACCTTTGGTTTTTATTCTCAGCGCCAGCCTAAAGCAGAAGTACTCTGGTGGATCTATTGAATCCTCAAGTTATTGTCATAATATAGAAGGTTCTATACTGAGTGCTTTATTTTCCGACCCCTCAGATTTCAATGACATGACTTTTTTTTCTATCTGGTTTTCTTCTGTTAACCATACTAATAAATCGTAATAACTTCTAATATTTTCTACATATCGAACAGGTTCTTTTCCCCGTGCATAGCCATGCCGAGTTTGTTTATACCATTTCTTTTGGCTGAGTAAAGGCAGAGATTGTTTTACATCAAGCCATTTATCAGGGTTGTCTTTTCTAGTTTGGGTTAATATTCGAGCATCTTCTAGGTGACCAAACCCTACATTGTAGGAAGCCAGTGCAAACCAGATTCGATCAGGATTCTGGATACGTGCGGGTATTTTTTTGATTCTTTGTTTAAAGTACAAAGCCCCTCCCTTGATACTCTGTATGGGATCTGTTCTGTCCTTAATGCCAAGCTGCCTGGCAGTTCCATTGGTGAGCATCATTAAACCCTTTACGCCTGTTGGTGAAATTGCATCGGCTCTCCAGTGTGATTCTTGATAGCCAATTGCTGCTAGTAGTCTCCAATCTATGTCATGTTTTATTGCTTCAGCTTTGAAGTATTGTTCAAAAGCCGGAAGTCTGCTTTGAACATGCTCGCGAAACTTGCAATTACCTACATAACTTAGATTTCCTGTGTTTCCATAATGTTTTTCGAGTAATTGTTCTAATGTTTTGTTTTGCTGTATTGTTTTAAAGAAAATAGCCACTTCATCATATAAACTATTGTCGGTTGAGAGTGGTAACGCCCAGGCCAGTTTTCTGGGTTTTGAAATATCAAAAGCAATATTCAGTTTTGGATAAAAACGTTTAATTGATTTGGCGAGGTGAGAATCAGCAATGGTATAGTCAATTAAACCTTCATTGACTAAATACATTAAACCGTCCGTGCTCAATTCTGTATTAGTGTTCCAGTTGAGACTCGGGTGTTGAGATTGTAATTTGAGAAGGGTATCTATATGACTGGCACCATTGACTATTTCAATGATTCCTTGGTTAAGGTCAGTAACATGTTTAGGTCTTTTTCTACCGGCTCGATAAATGACTTGTTCGGTAATACTTTGGTAAGTCTGAGCAAAACGCATTTTTTGCTTGCGTTGTTGAGTAACGGTAAGTCCGGCCGCAGCAATATCTGCTTTACTGGTAGATATTTGTTTTAAAATCGCATCAAAAGTATCGGGAATAATAAAATTGACCTTCACTTTCAAATGTTCAGCAAACAAAGTGACCAGGTCGTATTCTAAACCTGTTAAGCCTTCAGCACCTTCGTAATAGGTGGTTGGATCTTGGCGAGTCAGTATATTGATGATGCCATCATGTTTTATTTGTTCTAGCTTTGAAAAACCTTTGTGTTTGGGAGAATAGTTGTCACAGGAAGTGAGTAGCAATAAAAAAAGGCTAATAAAGATTGCGAAAATATTTTTTGTCACTTTAACGTTAGGGAGCTGGAAATAAATAATCGTCCATTATTGGACAGGATTTTTGTTTGTCTTTGATCGTGCAGCAATAGGCGCATAGCAAGCTAAGTACCCAAGTATAATTAATTTAACTAATTTTACTTGGGTACTTATGTAACTGTTTCTGCACGATCGAAGACGGACAAAAAGACCAGCAAGATTGGATGATTATTTTTTTCCATCTCCCTTATTAACCTTTTCTAATTGAGGATTGAATTTTATTCTTTTCGGAGATGTTTATAGGTATTGATTAATGCATTAGTTGAACAGTCATGCGAGGTAATTTCATCGTCATTTTTAAGTTCTGGTAATATCGCTGATGCTAATACTTTTCCAAGTTCCACACCCATTTGGTCAAAAGAATTGATATTCCAGATAATGCCTTGGGTAAATATCTTATGTTCGTAAAAAGCCAGCAAAGTGCCTAAAGTCCTTGGCGTTAATTTTCTATAAAGGAAGGTGTTAGAAGGTTTGTTACCAGGAAATATTTTAGATTTAACCAGAAGTTCATCATCTGTTCCTATGTCTTGTTCCACTTCTTCTCTGGTTTTGCCTTTCATCAACGCTTCAGGCTGTGCCAGAAAATTAGACATCAAAATATCATGATGATACGGTTTTGCATAATGGCCTTGAGACGCTGCCAGAAAATCACAAGGTATCAATTTGGTTCCCTGATAAAGCAATTGATAAAAAGCATGTTGTCCATTGGTTCCTGTTTGCCCCCAAATTATAGGTCCTGTATTGTAATCGACTTCCTGTCCATCATTAGTGATGCGTTTACCATTACTTTCCATGTCACCCTGTTGAAAATAATCGGCAAAGAAATACAGAGACTGGTCATAAGGGAATAAAGCGTGAGATTCAACTTTGAAGAAATTGTTATACCAGATACCCAGTAATGCCATGGTAACGGGTATATTTTTTTCTAAGGGGGTGTCACGAAAATGTTGATCAGCAATATGTGCCCCCATTAACAATTCTTCAAAATTATCTTTTCCTATGGCGATAGCAATAGATAATCCAATTGTAGACCATAAAGAGTAACGACCCCCTACCCAATCCCAAAATTCAAACATATTGGCGGTATCAATTCCAAATTCAGTCACTTTTTCCTTGTTTGTGGAAATAGCAACAAAGTGTTTTTTAACAGCTTCTTTATCAAATGCAGAATTGAGTAGCCATTTGCGAGCTGAATGTGCGTTAGTCAGTGTTTCTTTAGTACCAAAGGTTTTTGATGCAATTAGAAATAGCGTGGTTTCTGGGTTTAAAATCTTTAATGTGGTAATAATATCCGTTTGATCAACGTTTGAAACAAAGTGTGATCTAATCGCAGGTGAAGTATAGGGTTTTAATGCCTTTGTAACCATTTTTGGTCCTAAATCAGAACCGCCAATGCCTATATTTACCACGTCAGTGATGGCTTTGTTAGTAAATCCACGCCATTGTCTAGACCTGACTTTTTCAGCAAAGTCATACATTTTGGATAATTCACGATTCACATCAGGCATAACATCTTTGCCATCGCAATAAACAGGTATGTTACTTTTATTCCTTAGCGCAGTGTGCAAAACTGCTCGGTGTTCGGATTGGTTGATTTCTTCTCCAGAAAACATGGCCTGTGTTTTTTCTTTTAGCTTGGCAGCTTCGGCTAGTTTGATCAGGAGTGGGAGAGTTTCTGATGTAATTCTATTTTTAGAATAGTCAAAAAGGATATCATTAAAATTTAAAGAAAATTTATTAAATCGATCATTATCTGCATCAAATTGATCAATCATTAATATATTTTCAGTTTCTTTAATGTGTTGTTTTAAGGCAAGCCATTCAGAAGATTCTTTAAGAGTAGTCATTTTTTATCCCAACATAATCAAAACCAGAGTTAAGGTGGTTTCCAACAATAAATAGTCCAAACTTTCTTGTCTTTTTGTTCCTGATCAAACCATCTCAATCGTTACGTAGAATAACTATGCGCCTCTTGAGATTGTTTAATCAGAAACAAAAATCCTACGCAATTCTGGCATATTTATTATTGGAAATCACCTAAGTTTACGAAAAGTGACCGACAATAACAACTATTTTCATTTAAAGTTAACAATTTAGGAAATAAATGATTTATTAAAGTTAATAATTTACTATATTATAAATTTATAATATTATGTGACTGTGTATGTTTTTAATATTGATTCTTTTTGGATATTCCTGATTTAAATCAAACAGAGCATATTGATATACTTTTATAATCTTAGAGTCTGCTAATGCATATTTATAATATGCATATCTTTCTTTGAGAATAGCAATATGCTAAAGTTATAAGTTGCATTCGGGAAATCGTTTTTGAATATAGAAGCCTTTTACTGTGTAGCAAATAAATATAATTAAAAAACTGGAAGGTGTTATGAATAAAAATAAATTCTTAAGAAGTAGTTTCCTGGGTCTACTGGGCTTATTATTTTCAACAATTCTTTGGGCTCATGGTGGTGCTGCTGGTACAGATACCGATCAATGTAAGTTTGAATTAGAGCCTGATCATTGGTTACATTACACTGCTTATCAACCTAACTCATACCCAGGTGATGAATTTTGTGGCGCTTTACCTGATGTCAATACAACTACTTTATTAGTATTCGATTATCAAGATGTTAGATATCGTAATATGGCCATTGAATTTCAAGTCACTAAAGAACCTGAAGGTACTGAAGTCTTTTTTCAAAAAGCCAAAAAACATAAATCAGGAACCGTCAATTTGAATCTTGCCAATGGTGTTAAAGAGCCAGGTAAATATCTTATCCATATTACATTAATTAAAGATAATGGCGAAAGATTAGATGCGCATATGGGTTTTAAAGCCGGTACAGGTAAACCAGGCGGCAAATACGACTGGTTATTATACATACTGGGTCTAATAGCTATCGTTTATGTGGTATATATTTCAAATGAAGACTTCAAAAACAAAGTAGATGCGTATCTCAAGGGCGCTACAAAAGTAAGTGATGAGTAATTTGTTAATCAGTAAAAACTGTAGAAAATAAAGGTATATATAATGCAGAATCATCCCCTACGTATTATTTTGGGTATAACAATGGCACTGATGTCTGTAGTAGCGTTAGCTGCCGTGGAATTGCCAAAATCTATAAAAGTCGATCAAGGAGAAGTCGAGATTCTTTGTAGATCAATGGAGTCAGGATGGCGAAAAGCCCAAACGATTGAAGGTGTCAAGATTCAAGAATCTTTACGTTGTGATCCTGATAATCCATTTCAGATTGCAACAGTAGTAAAAGGGACTAATAACGTTTCAATGGAGACGTTGATGAATACCTATTTTACTGCGGATGCGATTACCAAAAAAAATGATATGGATGGGGATGGTGATCCTGATTTAATTATAATAAAACTTGAGGTGGCTGAACTTAATGGTCATTCACCTGATTTTCCAGGATTTGTGCCTACATTTGATATAGCACCTGGAGTACAACCCGGAATGTGGGTTTTTGCGCCTAAATCCAGAGGTATGGCAACTAACAGTTTTGTTGGAACAGATGCAAATCCATTGCTTAGAGCACCATCCCCCGTCATTCGGGTAGAGCAAGGTGATGTGGTCTGGTTACAGTTGGAAAATACGCATTATTTTCCTCATACTATTCATTTGCACGGTGTCGATCATCCCTTTATAGATAATAAAGGTGAAGGGAACGATGGCGTTCCTCAATCCAGCGATAAATTTGTATTACCTGGGCAAAGTAAAACTTACGAAATTCGACCTCGTGTAGCGGGTACTTTTGTTTATCATTGCCATGTTCAGACCCATATTCACTTAGCAATGGGATTGGTCGGCATGTTAATCGTTGAGGAAAATAGACCTAATAACTGGGTGCAAACATTTAATGTCGGTGCCGGTCAAGTTAGGCATCCATCCAAGGCTATTCTGGAAGAATATGATAGTGAATATGATCTTCATTATCATGCAATGGATAAGCAATTGCACAGTATTATTCAAGAATTTAATGATCCTCGCTTGATTGCAAAAAAAATGAATCGTGATTATCAAATAAACGATTCTACTGAAGATTATCATATTTTAAATGGACGATCATTCCCTTATACTTTGAGAGAATCAATAATTGTTGCCGAACCAGATCAAAACATTAAGCTACGAATGTTTAATAGTTCGGGAGAAATGATGGCCGTCCATACACACGGACATAAAGGAACTATCACTCATTATGATGGAGTTAAGCAAAACAAAGTTGCTCAAATCATGCGAGATGTTTACGACATAGCACCCGCACAGCGAAATGATTTAAGAATTAACACAACTGATGATGGCTTGCATAGTTACGGACAAGGGATCTGGATTTTTCATGACCATAGAGAAAAAGGCATTACCACCAATGGAATGAACCCTGGAGGAAACGTTAGTGCCTTGGTCTACAAAAAATACTTGAATGAAGTGGGAATGCCAATGGCAATTGGAGAGGATATTAAGCCTTTATTTACTAAATCGTTTCATGATAGAAAACTTCCCGTTTGGCAAAATCAGGAAGGATTTGATTTTGGTGAAGTGGATGCAAGAGGCTATGTTCAGCCAGCCCCTGGTACACCTCTAGCGGTTGACGCAGGTCCAAAGCCTCTTGGAGCATTAATGCGTGATGCTGCTAATGCAGATACGAGCAACAGTGTTTTCACCAATTTTATTTTAGGTTTGATCTTTGGTGTAGGTGCTTATTTACTGTTTCTAAATCGTGAACAAGTCATGGCAATGATTTCAAAGTTTAAGCGAGGAGCTAGCAATGCGTAACCTACTATTATCAGCAATAATTGCATTAAGCGTTTCCTTCCCTGTATTTTCTGCCAATGAAATCATTAATCATAATCGATTAATGAATCATGGTGATGGCCATTTAATGGATATGGATGGCGGTATGGTGATGGGTCAAAACCTGGATAAATTGCCTGGTGGTTGTAGTGAGATAGCCGCAACTAGAGAGATAACAGTTCATGCGGGTCATAAACACGCTAAAAAATTCCCAGGTAGAATGTTTGCCTTTGATACGCAGGAATATCAGTTTGAACCTTGTACAAAACTAACCGTTCATTTTATCAATGACGATAATGTTCGTCATCAATGGATGATGCATGGGTTACCTAAATATTTGTATCCAAAAGGGATGTTTCATCTGGAAGTAACGGGGCCGGGTAAAATATCAGGTACCTTGATTTTTCCACCCAATGATAAAACCTACCTGGTTCATTGCGACATATCTCAGCATATGGAAAAAGGCATGAAAGGCCAATTGAAAATTGGTTCAGGTAGTGGGGATTTACCTGGAATACCTGGTGTAACGGCAAATGTAATTCAGGATGATTACAGTAATAGTATCCCTGAAGAGATTGTTGTGCCTGTTAAAAAGATTAAAGACAATAGCAGACCATTGAATGATCCTGCCATTTCTGGAATTATGATTATTGGCTTAGCTGCTGGATTATTACTTGCTCCTGTTTTAGTGCGTAAGTTTAAAGGTATGTCAGTGGGTGAAATAATAAGTACCGTTATTGAATTGATTGCAAAAGGGATAGGCACTGTAGTTAATTTAATAAAGTCATTAATTAATAGGGTTTTCAGTAAAAAAACCATAGAATTGCCTAAAGAGTAATTAGTAATTTAAACAAACCCCTGAAATCAGTGATTTCAGGGGTTTTTTTATGGGGAAAGAAAAAGGGGATATTCAGATTGAAGTAGTAGAGTTATCGGGGCTGTTTTTAAGTGCGTTTATATCTTCGACCATCGCTCCTGGAGGTTCTGAAGCAGTACTCGCATACATGGTCTCAGAAAAATTATTTAATGTAGAGTTGATGGTGCTTATTGCAACCATTGGAAATACTTTAGGCGCATTGACAACATGGTTTCTTGGGGTATTGGCAGCCAAAAAATTTCCTGCCGAAGAATTACTTTCTGACAAAAAACAAAAATCACTTAATCTGGTCAAGCGCTGGGGTGTTTGGTCTCTATTGTTTTCATGGCTACCGGTTATTGGTGATGGTTTGTGTTTTGCAGGTGGCTGGATAAAGTTGCCCTTGTTTGTATCATGTATTGCAATTTTTGTTGGCAAAGCAATAAGATATGCTTTCGTGGCCTATATTTTTCTTTGATCCAATTGATTATTCTAGGATGATAGTAGAAGTTGCTTACAAATATAAGTATCATGCCCGAAAATATTTTTTAAATTTGGTGTAGTAAATTTTAGGAAAAAGGTATATGTGGAGATACTTCCCCGCTCTAAATAGTGAGATAAATCATAGTAAAAGAGATTACATAATCGTCGCATTTGCTTTTGTCGTGACTACCCTCTGTTTCTTGATTGATTCAGTCGCTAGTCCTGAATTACAAATGGCCTTAGGTATTGCTGGCTGGGCAACACTGCTTTTTTTATTGAGAGGTGAGTGTAACTATGTTCGTGCTCAGGTTTTAGTTGCAGTAACCTTTGCAACAATAGGCGAGCATTTTGCTTCTATTTTTATGGAAGGCTATACCTATCGCTTAAATAATGTTCCCGCATTTGTACCACCTGGTCATGGTATTGTTTATTTAACCGCTGTAGTTTTAGGTCGCACCGGTTTGTTTATACAATATGCACGAAAAATTGCAGTTTTTGTGGTCATTGTAGGTGGACTCTGGGCGAGTTTTGCATTTTTTGGAATGATTGGTAGAGAAGATCAAATTGGTACAATATTATTTTGTATTTATTTGATATTTTTGTTTAAAGGCCGTTCTCCCATGGTTTATCTGGGGGCTTTCTTTATCACCACCTGGGTGGAATTAATTGGAACCTCTCTAGGTACCTGGAATTGGGCGGCTGTTGATCCTGCTTCTACATTAACTCAAGGCAATCCACCTAGCGGAGTTGCTGCTTGGTATTGTCTGGTCGATGCAGTTGCAATGGGAGGAGCTATTCCTGTGATCAACATGGTCTCAAGATTGAAAGCATTTTTAGGTTTGACAAAGAATGATAAAATTATAAAAGATGATTTATAGTTATCCGCTATATGTTATAGGATGAAGTTGATATGTTTTGTACGGTGGGCAAAAAAGACAGCCCACCCTATGCCTCTTTAAATTTTCACGTCCCTATGATTTATTGTGGATACTGTTTTATTGTCTCATATCGCTAGTTTAAAACTATGCACTTTCAGTGCAAGGTTTAGCTGCTACTCATATTTTTTTGTGATCTAGGAGTAATTTGAGAAAAATATTA